>JAOPWA010000389.1 GCA_025965915.1 Dactylosporangium sp.
TACCGGGGCTATCGGCCCGGTAAGTGTCCAAGATCCATAAAGGTCAGAGCCTGAACGTGAGCGACCTGCGGCGGCGCATGACCAGGACGGCGACGCCCACCGCGACGAGCCCCAGCCCGACTGCGACGAGGCTCATGATGGCGGTACCCGTGGTGGGAAGCGCGCCGCCCAATTTGCCGGCCGTCCCGGCACCGGCATCGGCACGCGACCCAATGCCCGATGTGGACACGGTACCGACCGCCGATCCCTCGGCGACCTCTGATCCACTGCCGGTAGCGGATCCGCTGCCGTTACCGGTCGCGGGTCCGCTGCCAGCGCCGGAGCCACTGCCGGTCGCGGGTCCGTTGCCGGAGCCGCTGCCGGTCGCGGGTCCGGTGCCGGCGCTGTTGCCCGACCCACTCCCGGCACCGGGGCCGGAGTTACTGCCTTGTCCAGATCCAGATCCGCTGCCCGCCCGGCACACGTGCGTCACGTTGAACTTGTCATGCTGCGGGTTGGTTGCCGTGCCGTTGCCGTCGACGATGGTCCAGCCGGCCGGGAGCACGACGTATGCCTTGTCCGCCCCATTGGTGACGATGCCGTTCGGATAGGAGGAGCCCGGTACGTCGATGACGACGTTCTTGCTGCCGTCGTTGAACGTGAGGTGAAGGCTGACGAGCGTTCCTTGATTGCCGGGTAGTACGAAGACCCACCCGTCGACGCCGGCCTTGCGTCCGCCCGGGATCTGGTCGCAGTTGTCGGTGAAGCCGGCCGCTGTGTTGCCCCGCTGGCCGGGGTTCAGGTGGACGTCGGTGGTCGCGGCTGCCGATGCCGGGCCGGCCGCGGCAAGCGTGATGGCGAAGGAGGCGCTGAGAAGGATGGCGAGGCGGCCGAGACGGGGATGACGCATCGAGGGATTCCTCCGGGGAAAGGGGAAACAACAACGATGTAGCGCCGTTGGAGCCGCTGACGTGACATCCGTACATGCCTAATGTCCGATTCGGTCGCAATGACTACCCGAACGGATGAGTAGCGACCTGCGGCGAATAGGCGCTCCGATGAGCGTCGGTGACGTTCGGTAGTCGAGCGGGCCATTGGGTTCAGGTGATCTGGGCTGGTACCCCGGCCCAGGGCGCGGTCAGGGGACCAATGACCGCTCCCGGGGCAGCCGCACCGTCACGGTCGTGCCCTCGCCAGGTTCGGACCGAAGTGTCACTTCCCCGCCATGGTTGGCGACGATGCTCCGCACGATCGTCAGCCCCAGCCCGGCGCCCGGAATCGACGCGGTCACCGCGTTTGACGCGCGGAAGAACCGGGTGAACAGGTCGGGCTGGTCCTCGTGCGGGATACCCATACCGGTGTCGGAGACCGACAGCACCAGCTCGTCGCCGTCCTCTCGGGCCGATACCACCACTTCGCCGCCGGTCGGGGTGAACTTCACGGCGTTGGACAGCAGGTTGGTCAGTACGCGTTCCATCTGGTGCGGGTCGAGCTCCGCCATCAGCGGCATGGGCGGACAGTGCGCGTACAGGCTGAGATTGGCGGGCGACCCGATCGTGCGCAGCGCGCGGCTCACCAGTTGGGTGACGTCGGTGCGCTCGCGAACGGTCTTGAAGGTGCCGGTCTCGATCCGTGACAGCGTGAGCAGGTCCTCGATCATGCCGCGCAGCCGGTTGGTGTTCCGCTCGACGATTTTCAGCATTCCCCGCTGGTCGTCGTTCAGCGGCCCGGTGGCCGTGTCGCCCAGCAGCTCGACGAACCCGCTGATGCTGGTCAGGGGCGTGCGCAGCTCGTGCGAGACGGTCGACAGGAAGACGTCCTTCGAGCGGTCCAGCTCCCGCAGTTGGGCTTCCAGTCGCTGTTCCCGCTCGTACAGGTGGCTCTGCTGCACCCACCGCGCCACGTCGCTGGCGACCTGTCCGGCTGCCTCGACCTCGGCGGGTACCCAGGGCGTGTCGCCCGCGCACCGCACCAGCGTGATCGCACCGTCGGGCTTCGTGCCGGCGCCGAACGGTACGGTCAGCGCGCTCACCGCACCGACTGCGAGTAGCTCGTCGCGCTCCCGCTCGGGTGCGCCGTTGGGCTGGGTCCGTACGTCGCCGCTGCGCCACACGTCACCGCGGACGTGCCGATCGGCGAGCCAGGCCACCGGCTGCGCGCTCAGCGGGCGAGGCCCGTTCCGCTCTTGCGCGCTCCACCAGGCCGTGCGCTGCGCCTGTGCGCCGGTGCCGGCGAGGCGGACCACGGCCATGTCGGCGCGGAACGCGGGTCCGAGGACACGCACCGCCGTGTCCAGCGCCGCGTCGACCGACACGTGTTCGCGTACCCGCAGGCCGGCCTCGCGCATCCGGGCCTGCGCCCGGGCCTGTCCCCGCGCCTGCGCCTTGGCCTGCGCCCGGGCGTGCTTCTTCTCGTCTTTGAACATGCGCTTGACGCGCCGGGCGGTCCGGACCGCGACGACCACCGAGGCCAGGATCCCCAACCCGGCCGTGCCGAGCAGCGTGCCCGCCGCGACGAGTTCGGCGGTGTGCGCCCGGGCGCGCAGCGCCTCGCCGCGCCCGGTGAGGCTGCGGTCCAGGTGGGCGTTGCTCGACAGGAACAGGTCGAACATCGGGCCGCCCTGATGGGCGAAGCACACGTCCTCGTCGCTGCCCGGCTGCACCTCGCGCTGCCGGCCCGCGATGTCGAACCAGGCACCGGCGCGCTGCAGTTCGAGGTTCACCGCGGACCGGTCCGTCGGCGCCGCCACCCGGCGCAGAGCGTCCGCCGCGAACTCGTACTCGCGCTTCGAATCCTGGTACACGGCATCGAAGTCAGGGTCGTTGTTGAGTAGGTACCCGCAGATGCCGCGCTGGGATTCCATGAGTACCAGGTACACGCGGGAGTTGGCCAGGCGCTCGGGCAGCACCTGTCCGGTCAGCGCGTCGACCGACCGGTACTGGTGCCACGCCGCCGCCGACGCGACCGCCCCGGTGGCGAGGAGGACAAAGATGACAATGGCGAAGGCGCGGTACAGGCGACGCGCGACGGAGGTGGCTTTGCTCATGACGCGTCCGGATCATCATCTGCGATCAGGATCGCTGTCATGTGTCCTCCTGTCGGTGCCGGCGCCTCGGCGGCTTACCTACAAGATAGTCCGTATTTCCCCGCATTTGTCGGACCTCGCGACGGCTCGCCGTGCGGCGGTGTCGATGCGATGGCCCGGAGACCGTGGCGCGGTAGCCGCAGGGAATAACGTGCCGGCCGACTTGGGGATGCGGGGGCGGGCGTGAGAGCGCCGCCGGGCAGGGACTCAGGTCTCCTACCCGGCGACGCCGGTCTGGGTTGTCCGAAGGCTCGACGGCGTCATCGCAGCCCTGTCGAGGTAGCCGGTTTCGCCGGGGAACCATCGGTCTCGAACACGACCATCAGAGTTCCGCGCGCGCAGAGCGCGGACGGTACCGATCGGTTGCGGATCGGTTGCCGGTCGCCGTGGGTAGATGCCCGTAGAGCGATATCCAATGAGCGGCAGGCCGGCAACCCGCCTGCCACCCAACGCCAACCGGACGACATTCCACGGCAAATACCGTCGTATCCGTACCTGGCGAACGCGGGTTGCTTCGCCGTCCCCGTACGAGCCGAGGAGTCGATAGAGATGGCCCAGTCCCTGATGGTGTCCTCGGCGACGCAGGTGGCGACAGAGTCGACCGAACTGTGCGACCGCTGCGGCGTTTACGCCAAGCTCGGACTCGTCCTCCCGGCCGGCGGCGAGCTCGCCTTCTGCGGCCACCACGCCAACACGTACGCCGAAACGATCCTCGCCACGGCCGAGAGCGTGTTTCTCGAGCCGGGGTTCGACTGGCGTGGCACGTCGGTCCGTCCCGAATACGTCGGTGCCCATCGGGCCGGTGCCCACTGCGCCTGATCGCGGGCAATATGAACAGGTGCGCTTTGTCGACCTCGCGGCCACTTCGGCCGCGCTAGCGGAAACGTCGGGCCGTCGGGCCAAGATCGAACTGCTCGCGGATGCGCTGCGCCGGCTCGCCGTCGGTACCAGCGTCGCCGACCCGTACGGCCACGCCCGGATCGAGGCCGGCGCGGCCTATCTCGCCGGCGAACTACGCCAACGCCAGACCGGTGTGGGCTGGGCGAGCCTGCGTGACCTTCCGGACCCCGCACCGGCCGCCACTCTCACCGTTGATGAGGTCGACGCCGCGCTGCAGCGGCTCTCCGAGGTCGCGGGCCCCGGTTCGCAGGCCGAGCGGCGTCGTCTCGTCCACGCGTTGTTCGCCGCGGCCACCGCCGACGAGCAGCGGGTACTCGTCGGCCTGCTCACCGGCGAGCTACGCCAGGGTGCGCAGGCCGGACTGCTCGCCGACGCCATCGCGCGCGCCGCCGACGTCGACGTCACGGGAGTCCGCCGGGCACTGTTGCTGGTCGGCGACATCAAGGCCGTCGCCGCCGCCGCGCTCACCGGCGGGCCGGGGGCGCTGGCCAAGTTCCACCTCGCGGTCGGGCGCCCACTGGCACCGATGCTCGCCCAGAGCGCGCCATCGGTGGCCGCGGCGCTCGACGCCACCGGCGCCCCGGCCGCCGCCGACGCCAAGCTCGACGGGGTACGCATCCAGGTGCACCGCGACGGCGCCGACGTGGCCGTGTTCAGTCGCAGCCTCGACGACCTGACCGCCCGGCTGCCCGGCGTCGTGGAGTCGGTACGGGCGCTCCCCGCCCACACGCTCGTCCTCGACGGCGAGGCGATGGGGCTGGACGAGGCCGGCCGGCCGCTGCCGTTCCAGGAGACCTCGAGCCGGGCGGCGCGCCGCAACGGCACAACACCGGCCGACCTGCGGCCGTTCTTCTTCGACCTCTTACATCTCGACGGCGTCGATCTGCTCGACGCGCCTGCCCGCGAGCGATGGTCCGCGCTCGCCGGAGTGGTACCCGACGACCTACTGGTGACCCACACCGAGATCAGCAGTGTCGAGGAGGCCGAACACACGTTCGCCGCCGCCGTCGACGCCGGCCAGGAAGGGCTTGTGATCAAGTCGCTCGACGCGCCGTACGACGTGGGCCGGCGGGGCGCAGCCTGGGTGAAGGTCAAGCCACGGCACACCCTCGACCTGGTCGTACTCGCCGCCGAGTGGGGTCACGGGCGGCGCCGCGGCTGGCTGTCCAACCTCCACCTGGGCGCCCGCGACCCGGACACCGGTGGGTTCGTCATGCTCGGCAAGACCTTCAAAGGGCTCACCGACGAGATGCTGCGATGGCAGACCGAGCGGCTGCGGTCGCTCGCCGTCGAGCGCGACGACTGGGTCGTCAAGGTACGCCCGGAGCTGGTCGTGGAGATCGCCTTCGACGGGGTGCAGACCTCGCCGCGCTACCCGGGCGGGGTGGCGCTGCGCTTCGCCCGGGTGTTGCGCTATCGCGAGGACAAGAGCGCCGCCGAGGCCGACACCATCGACGACGTCCGGGCCATCCACTCAGGGCGGTCAACTGGCGGCGAGTGAGCGGGCCAGTTCGATCTCCGCGGCGTCCGCGACCAGCGTCTCGTGGCGCACCCCGCCACCGGTCACCCGCACCCGCGTCGGGCCGACGGTCGCGGTCTCGCGGACCAGCAGGAACAACAGGCTGACCACGGGCACCACGAAGAACCCGATGATCGCGCACAGCACCGCCCACGTCGGCGTCCGCACGACCCGCTCGTCGACAACCTGCACGCTCACCCCGCCGAGCGGAATCTGGCCGGCCGGTGTTCGCACGGTCGTTGCTGTCACCTCGATGTCGCCGATGCGGGCGAGGGCCTCCCCGGCGGCGTGATGGTCGGTCAACGGGAGGCCGGAAGTGGCCGCCGCTGCCGACGCGGCGACCGTCGCATCGGTGACTGACGGGTACGACAGGACCGAATAGATCCCGGAGGGGTAGGGATCGGGGTTGATCATCGGGCGGGCAGGTTGGTGGCCATCGATGTCGCCGCTCATACCGGGACTTTATCGTCGCGGTCCCCGGTCGGGACACCGCGCGCCTCCCGGCGGGCCAGGTACCCGTACCCGAAGATCGTCAGCGCGGCGAACGCCCACCACTGCACCACGTACCCCGCGTTCTGCCAGGCGTTCTCGTGGCTGGCCGGCACGGGCGTGAACCTCGAATCGGCCGCGGGCGTCTGCGCGTCGAGGATCACGTATCCGCCGTAGACCGGGTACGGCAGGCTCAACGTGGCGGGCGAGATGCGCCGGACGGTGTGGTTCGCCGGCTTGTCCGCACCGCTCTCGGGCCGACGCAGCGGGCCGATCACCGTGACCTCGCCAGCGGGTGCCGCCGGCACGTCGGGCTTGACCGTTGCGCCGCCGGGTGGGGACGCGAGCCACCCACGATCGACGAGCACGGTCGAGCCGTCGTCCCGCACCAGGGGCGTGAGCACCTCGAAGCCCACGCCGCCCTCCACGGTGCGTCCACGGGCCAGGATCTCGTGGCTCTGGTCGTACCGTCCGGTCACCTCGACCCGCGTCCACTCGACGGCGGCGGGCGGAGGGGGGCCGACCTGCCCGTCCGTGCCGCCCGGTGGGGGCAGTACGCGCGCGATCGGCACGGCTGGGCCGCTGCCACCGGCGTCGATGCGTGCGTTGATGGCGGCACGCGCGTGATAGCGCTGCAGTTGCCAGTTGCCGAGGCCGACCATCACCGTGGCGAGGAGCAACGCCAGCGCGGCCAGCCCGAGCCAGCGGGGAGTGGCGAGGAACCGGTACACGCCACAACGCTACAAGCTCAATACGCGCGCCCGGCTGGCGCGGACGGGGTATCGTCCGGGACGGCCGCTGCGATCGATGTCTCGCAGCTCTCCTTGGCACGGGAGGAGTCTTGAAGATGAGCGCCTCCCATTGGCCGGTAGCGGTGAAGAGGTTCCCGTCACTGACGGTCGCGACGCCCCGGTTGCACGTCCGTCCGCTCGGCGCCGGGGATGCCGGGCAGGTGGCCGAGATCTTCGCCGACCGGCAGACCCGTCGATGGCTGCCGTTCCCGACCGGGGACGGGCCGGTCGACGGCCGGGCGTGGTGCACCGAGATCGCCGCGGAGGCCCGTGACCACGGTGACGGCGACCACTACGCCGTGGTGCGGCGCGAGGACGACCGGATCGTGGGCTGCCTGTGGACCGGGCGTACGGACTGGACCGCCCGCTCGACCGAGGTGTCGTACGCCATCGCCGCCGACGCGCGCGGGTTCGGGGTGGCCGCGGAGGCCGTCGACGCGCTCACCATCGCGTTGATCCTCGAGCATGGCTTCCAGCGCGTCGAGCTGCGGGTGGCGCCCGGCAACCTGGCGTCCCGGCGGGTGGCGGAGAAGGCCGGCTTCACGTACGAGGGGCTGCTGCGCAACGCCGGGCACGTGCATGGTGAACGGGTTGACGTCGAGGTGTGGTCGTTGGTCGCCGCCGACCTGCGCTAGGGGCGCTTGGTGGAAGGCCTGGGGGCGGGGGTGGCCCCGCGACGCGGCGGGGCGCCGCCCGGGCCGTACGCCGTCGTCGGGGCCGGAGCCGTGAATTCGCGTACCGGCGTGTTGGCAAGGCCGTCCCGCAGCGTCTCGGCCGCGGACCGGGTCGGCTTGTCGTGGTTGGCGGCGCCCACGGCGTGCAGTGGGTTGTCCGGGTCGGCGATGAAGCTCGCGACGGACAGCGACGGTGTGATCCCGACGAACCATGCCGCCCGGTTGTTGTCGGTCGTACCCGTCTTACCTGCGACCGGGCGCTTGACCAGCGGATACACGGTCGGGGCGGTGGACCAGTCACCGCAGGTGCCACTGGTCGCCGAACCGTACCCGGTGACGCAGCGGGCGGCGTCGACCGCGGCGCGTGCCACCTCCGGCCGCACGGCCTCCTGGCAGCGGGGTGCGGCGACCTCGACCGGCCTGTCGCCGGCCGTCGCGCCCGACGTGATCACCGGCGCGCCGTCGACGTCCGTGATGCTCAGTACGGGAAGCGGCTCACAGTACGAGCCGTCGGCGGCGATCGTCGCGTACGCGTTGGCCATCTCCAGCGGCGTGGTGTCCGCGACGCCGAGGGTGAACGCCCCCCAGCCGGCCGCCTTTTCCGGTGAGGCCTGCAGCTTGTCGATTCCGGTACGCCAGCGCAGGCCCAGCCGCTCGGCCATGGCCACCGCCTGGTCCGCCCCGGCCTGCTGCTCCAACTGCACGAAGTAGGTGTTGACGGACTTGCCGAAGGCCGACCACATGGTCTGCTTCCCGGTCATCGCCGCGGTGGCGTTGGACGGGCACCAGTTGGTGCCGCACGACGCCGGCTCACCGACGCCGCTGAGATAGGTCGATCGGTACTTCTGCGGCGAGTAGATCGATGTCGCGAGCGGCATGCCCTTGTCGAGCGCGGCCAGCATGGTGAACAGCTTGAACGTGGAGCCCGCCTGGAACCCCGCCAGGTCGCCGCCGCCCAACAGCGGGTTGACCGTGTTGGGGTAGTTGGCGAGGCTCTTCGTCGGTCGGCCCCGCTCATCGGCCAGCGGACCGTTGTGGGACTGGTCTCCTGAGTACACCCGGTTGACGGCCATCGCCCTGACCCGGCCGGTGCCCGGTTCGATCGCGACGAGTCCATGGGCGTACGTGCTGCTGGTCGGTTCCTTCGCGGTCACGTTCCGCTGTGCGCTGCCCTGCAGGGCCACGTCGAGGGACGTGACGATCCGGTACCCGCCGCGGCGTAGCCGGCTCAACCGCTCCTGGGGGCTCGATCCGAACGCCGGCTGGTCGGACCACCAGGACTTGAACAGGTCGCAGAAGAACCCCCAGTTGTTTTCCGCGGTGGAGACGCAATCGCTGGGCGGCTCGCTGAGGTGCAGCGTGATCGGCTGACGCTTGGCCTCGTCGGCCACGGTCCGCGTGACGTGGTGGAGCTCGACCATCCGGTCGATGATGTAGTCGCGCCGGTTGGTGGCCACCGTCTGGTCGCCGGCCGGGTCGTACGCCGACGGCGTCTGGACGAGGCCGGCCAGCATGGCCGCCTCGGGCAGCGTGAGGTTTGCGGGGCTCTTGGAGAAGTACACCTGGGAGGCGGCGGCGACCCCGTACGCCTGGTGGCCGAAGTAGACCACGTTGAGGTAGCGCTCCAGGATCTCGTTCTTGCTCAGCTTCTGCTCGACGGCGACGGCCAACTGGATCTCGCGTACTTTGCGGGCGCCGGTCTGCTCGGTGGCGGCCTGCACCTCCTGTGGAGTGCGGGCCGAGTCGCGCAGCACGTTGCGCACGTACTGCATGGTCAGGGTCGAGGCGCCCTGCGCGACCTGGCCCGACCGCCGGTTGGCGACGAACGCGCGGGCGATGCCCTTGAGGTCGACGCCGTGGTGGTCGTAGAAGCGGGCGTCCTCGGCGGCGACGATCGCCTGCGCGACGTTGGGTGAGATGTCGGCGAGACGGGTGCGGACCCGGTTCTCGTCGAAGAACTGGCTGATCAGCGTGGTGCCGTCGGCGGCGTACACCCGACTGGTCTGGGCCGGCGGCACGTCGGGAAGGTGCTGGGCCTGGCTGTCGAGCTGGTCGACGCTGGCCTTGACGCCGAATCCGACCACGGCGGCGAGGGGAAGTGCGAGCGCGGACACGACGACGCCCATGATCAGACCGGTACGGACGAGGACGATCGCTCGACCGACGAGTCCACTGGAATGCCTTTGTGTACCTCTCACGCCCATAAGATAGGACAAATACCCCAAGCACTTTAGGTAATCGTGGCGCTTACCCGCGTTCGTGTCCGCGCCATCGGCCAGGCAAGATGCTCATCATGCCCAAGCCGCGTCCGCCCGTGCCCGCGTGCACCCGCGTGGACCCGGGCTTCGACGCCGGCTCAGGTGCCGACCTGCGCTTTCATGGCGACGGTGAGCTCGCGGCCGGGCTGGTCGACCTCGCGGTGAATGTACGGACCGACCCGATGCCGGCCTGGCTGGCGGAGCCGCTGACCGCCGCGCTCACCGACCTGGCCCGGTACCCGGACCCCGACCCCGCCCGCGAGGCCGTCGCCGCCCGTCACGGACGGCCGCCCGCGGAGGTACTGCTGACCGCCGGCGCCGCGCAGGCGTTCAGCCTCCTCGCACAGGCGCTCCGGCCGGCCCGTGCGGTGGTGGTGCACCCGCAGTTCACCGAGCCCGAGGCCGCGCTGCGGGCCGCCGGTCACCGCGTCGACCGGGTGATCCTCGATCCGGACTTCGGGCTCGACCCCGCACTCGTACCTGACGACGCCGACCTGGTCGTCCTCGGTAACCCGACCAATCCAACCTCCGTTCTCCACCCCGCCGTGTCGGTGGCCGCGCTGGCTCGCCCCGGGCGGGTGCTCGTCGTCGACGAGGCGTTCGCCGACACCGTGCCGGGCGAGCCCGAGTCCCTGTCGCGCCGCCGCGACCTGCCCGGCCTGGTCGTGATCCGCAGCCTCACCAAGACCTGGGGCCTCGCCGGGCTGCGCGTCGGGTACCTGCTGGCCGATGCCGGTCTGGTCGACCGGCTGGCGGCCGTCGCACCGCTGTGGCCGGTGTCCACCCCGGCCCTGGCCGCCGCTGTCGCCTGCGCCTCGCCGACCGCCGTGGCCGCCGAGCACGCGATCGCACACCGGCTCGCAGGCGAACGCGCGCACCTGGTGCGCCACCTCGCCTCGACTCCGGGTGTCCGCGTCGCCGGTAACCCCGCCAGTTCGTTCTTGCTCGTCCGCGTTGCCCACGGTGCGCTGCTGCGCGACCGGCTGCGCAAACGCGGGTACGCGGTGCGTCGCGGCGACACGTTCCCCGGCCTGGGCCCGGACTGGCTGCGCCTGGCCGTCCGCGACACCGCCACCACCGACGCCTTCGTCGCCGTACTGGCGGACGTGCTGTCAACCGTTTGAGAAGGGTGTCGCTCTTGACCAGTCTGCTCGATCACACGATCGCAGCGGTGGTGCCGGCCGACGCCGGTGCCGCACAGGCCGCCCGCGAGCTGCACACGCGACTCACCAAGCCGCCCGGCTCGCTCGGCGAGTTGGAGGACCTGTCGGTGCGGCTGGCCGGCCTCGCCGGGTCCTGCCCGCCGCCGCTGCCCACCCCGGGCGCGGTGGCCGTGTTCGCCGGTGACCACGGCGTACACGCGTGCGGCGTCACCCCGTGGCCGCAGGAGGTCACCGCGCAGATGGTGGCGAACTTCCTCGCCGGGGGAGCGGTCGTCAACGCGTTCGCGCGGCAGGCCGGCGTGGGGGTCACCGTCGTCGACGTGGGAGTCGGGTCTGAGCTGGAGCCGGCCGACGGGTTGCTGATCCGCAAGGTCCGCGCCGGCACCCGCGACTTCACCGTCGAGCCGGCGCTGACCCGCGACGAGGCTGTCGCGGCGCTGCAGGTCGGCATCGAGGTCGCGGGCGTGCTGATCGACGGCGGGGCCGCGATCCTGCTCACCGGCGACATGGGCATCGCCAACACCACGCCGGCCGCCGCGCTGGTCGCCGCGTTCACCGGCGCCGACCCCGCCGCCGTCACCGGTAGGGGCACCGGGGTCGACGACGACACGTACACCCGAAAGGTCTCCGTGGTCCGGGCGGGGCTGGACCGGCACCGGGTCTCCGCCGCCGACCCCATCGGGGCGCTCGCGGCCGTGGGCGGGCTGGAGCACGCCGCCATCGCCGGGTACATCCTGGGCGCGGCCGCTCGTCGGGTACCGGTGGTGTTGGACGGGGTCATCGCCGCATCGGCAGCGCTCGTGGCAGCGGCGCTCGCGCCGGACGCCGTCGCCGCCATGGTGGCCGGGCACCGATCGGTCGAGCCGGGAGCTACGGTGGCCCTGGCCCACCTCGGCCTGACCCCGCTGGTCGACCTGGGGCTGCGCCTCGGCGAAGGCACGGGCGCGCTGCTCGCGCTGCCGATCGTGGCCAGCGCCGTCCGGGTGCTGCACGAGGTGGCGACCTTCGACTCCGCGGGGGTCTCCGAGAAATCCGGGATCTCCGAGAAATAGCGGGGGTCTCCGAGAAATAACGAAAGAGGGGCAAGTGAGCGAGCTGTACCCGATCGGGCTGCGCCTGGAAGGGCTGCGCGTCCTCGTCGTGGGCGGTGGGGCGGTGGCCACCCGGCGGGTCCCGGCACTGCTGGCGGCCGGCGCTGACGTGGTGCTGGTCGCACCGGTCCTCACCCCCGCCCTGCACGACCTCGCAACCGCCGGTCGGGTCGAGTGGCTCGCCCGCCGGTTCGAGCCCGGCGACGTGGACGGAGCCTGGCTGGTACAGGTCGCCGTCGACGATCCGACCGCCGCGGCGGCGGTCAGCGACGCAGCGCGGGAGCGGCGGGTGTTCTGCGTACGCGCCGACGACCGCTACGCCGCGACAGCCTGGACGCCGGCGGTGACCCGACACGGCCCGGTGACCGTGGCGGTGCTCGGCGGTGGCGACCCGCGCCGCGCGATGGCCGTACGGGACGGGATCCGCGCCGGGCTCGCAGACGGCACGCTCGACCCGGTCCCGGCCGTGCCAGGGGGCTCCGTGGCTCTCGTCGGCGCCGGACCGGGCGACCCCGAGCTGATCACCGTCCGCGGCCGTCGCCTGCTCGCGGCCGCCGAGGTCGTGGTGGCCGACCGGCTCGTACCCGGGCTGCTGCTCGACGAGTTGCGCCCCGAGGTGGAACTGGTGGACGCGTCGAAGATCCCGTACGGGCCGTCGCGTACCCAGGAGGAGATCAACCGGATTCTCGTGGAGCGCGCCAAGGAGGGGAAGTTCGTCGTCCGGCTCAAGGGCGGGGACCCGTACCTGTTCGGTCGCGGCGGCGAGGAGCTGATCGCCTGTGCGGACGCCGGCATCCCGGTGACCGTGGTCCCCGGCGTGACAAGTGCCCTGGCCGCCCCGGCGGCGGCCGGTATCCCGGTGACGCATCGGGGGGTGGCCCATGAGCTGGTCGTCGTCTCCGGTCACGTACCGCCGGATCATCCCCAGTCACTGGTCGACTGGCCGGCGCTGGCCCGCCTGCGCGGCACCATGTGCATCCTGATGGGGCTGAAGAACCTGCCGGCCATCACCGCGACCCTGCTGGCGCACGGCAAGCCGGCGTCGACCCCGGCGGCCGTGGTGCAGGAGGGTACAACCGGGGCCCAGCAGGTCGTTCGAGGGCGCCTGGACACGATCGCCGAGCAGGTTGTCGAGTCGCGGCTGCGGCCACCCGCGATCGTGGTACTCGGCGACGTCGTGGACGCCCTGCCCCCGCCCCTCTCCGCCTGATCACGGAAGGAGTACTAGGAGCGGGCCTGGTCCAGCAGCATCGCGCAGCGGATCAGACCCAGGTGGCTGTACGCCTGGGGGTGGTTGCCCAGGCCGCGCTCGGCCTCCGGGTCGTACTGCTCGGGCAGCAGTCCGGTCGGCCCGGCGCAGTCGAGCATCTGGTCGAACAACTCCTCGGCCTCGGTGCGGCGCCCGGTGCGCAGGTAGGCCTCGATGAGCCACGCCGTGCAGACGTGGAAGCCGCCTTCGCGGCCGGGCAGTCCGTCGTCCCACAGGTACCGGTAGACCGTAGCGCCACTGCGTAGCTCGGCCTCGATGGCCAGCACGGTCTTCAGGAACCGCGGGTCGTCGTCGGCGAGCAGCCCGGACAGGCCGATCCACAGTGAGGAGGCGTCGAGGTCACGGTCGCCGTAGGCCACCGTGTACGCCCCTACCTCGTCGTGCCAGCCGTGGTTGAGCACGTTGTCGGCGATCGTGTCGCGCAGCACGCGCCACTCGGGACGGATCGGCATGCCGTGCTTATCGCCCAGGTGGATCGCCCGGTCGACCGTCAGCCAGCACATGACCTTGGAGTACACGTGGTGGCGCGGTGGCAGGCGGGCCTCCCACAGGCCGTGGTCGGGCTCGTGCCAGCGCCGCTCGACGGCCTCGACCATCGCACCCATCACCGCGACGTCGTTGGGCGTGAGGCCGCGGTGGTCGACGACGGCCGCGATCAGGTCGGCCACCGGTCCGAACACGTCGAGCTGGACCTGCCGGTTGGCGGCGTTGCCGACGCGTACCGGCCGGGAACCGGCGTAGCCGGGCAGCGTGTCGATGACCGCCTCGGCGCCCAGTTCGTTGCCGTCCACCGCGTACAGCGGGTGCAGCCGCTCCGGGTGCCCGCCCGTCGACTCGATCACTCGCATCGTCCAGGCCAGTAGCCGGTCGGCCTCCTCGATCGAGCCCAGGTCGACGAGTGCCCGTGCGGTCATCGCCGCGTCGCGCAGCCAGCAGTACCGGTAGTCCCAGTTGCGGACGCCGCCGACCTCCTCGGGCAGCGAGGCGGTCGCCGCCGCCAGAATCGCGCCGGTCGGCTCGTGGCACAGCCCGCGCAGCGTCAGGGCGCTGCGTAGGACCTCGTCGCGGGCCCGGGTGGGCAGCCGTAGCGAGGTCGACCACTCCCGCGAGCTCTCCTCGGCGATCGCCCGGCGCTTGTCGGCGTCGACAGGGTGCGCCTCCACGCTGGTCGTGGCCAGCCGCAGCTCCAGGATCGCCGAGCCGCCCATCGCCGCAAGGTCCACGACCGCCCGGGCGACCTCGTTGCCGCCGTCGGTCACGATGTCCCAGTCCACGCCGGGGGAGTACAGCGCGATCGGTTCGTTGGAGCCGAGTACGAGCAGACCGTCACCGAGCGGCTGAAGCCGGATCGGTAGTTGGCCGAACTCCGGTCGCGGTACGAACTCGACCTTGGCGCGGGCGGTGCCCGACAGCACCCGGATCAGGGCCGTGCCCTGGTTGTCGGACACGTTGAACGCGCGCACCCCAGGGCCACCGCCGACGCGCTGGCTGTCGACGTCGCCGTTGACCGGGTGGGTGTCGAGCCAATCCGTGATCGTGAGTCCCGACCACCGCGTCTCGACGGTCATCGTGCCGGGTAGATAGCGCTGGCCCAGCGGCAGCCCGCCGCGTTCGAGCGTGACGGTGAAGTGCCCGGCCGCCGGCCCGCCGAGCAGGTCCGCGAAGAGCGCCGACGAGTCCGGTCGCGGGTGGCACAGCCAACTGACCCGTGCGTCCGGGGTCACCAGCGCGACCGTGCGTCCGTTGGACAGCATCGAGTGGCGCTCGATCGGCACCGCCCGCTCACCGAACAGCCACTGCCGGCGGTAGTGCAGGAGCAGGCCCAGTAGGCGTACCGCGTCGACCGGCCCCGAGACGCGGAAGTGCGCCTGGGTGTCACCGAGGCCGACCTTGATGCCCAGATCGGGGCCGTGCAGTTGGGCGAAGGCGTTCTCGTCGGTGACGTCGTCGCCGAGGAACACCACCGCGCTGGCCGACTGTTGGGTGCGCAGCGCCTCTACTGCCAGGCCCTTGTTGGTGGTGATCACCGACAGCTCGATGACCTCCTTGCCCTGGGTCACGTTGACGCCCGGCCAGGTCGCCGGGCCGGTGCGGATCGACTCCAGCACCAGCCGCGCGACCTCAGGCTCGGCCGCCCGGGTGTGCACCGCCACGCTGGCCGGCTTGATCTCGACACGGACCCCGGGGCGGCGGCGTACCAGTCCCGACAGCGTCTCGACCAGTTCGCCGCGCAACTGCTGAAGATCCGGGGCGAGCGCGTCCACGAAGCCGACATCGAACTCGGAACCGTGGCTGCCGACGAGGTGTACCTCGCTGGGCAGGCGGGAGAGAGCAGCCAGGTCGCGCAGGGCCCGTCCGGAGATCACGGCCACGGTCGTCTGCGGCAGGCTGGCGAGCGCACGCAGCGCCGCCACGGCCTCCGGTAGTGGCACGGCGCGGGTGGGGTCCTCCACGATCGGCGCCAGCGTGCCGTCGTAGTCACAGGCGACGAGGAGGACGGGGGACCGGGCTACCCGCGCGCAGGCGGCGCGTAGCCCGGACTCCAGGGACTCGACCGGGCCGGTGAGGTCCGCCGACGCGGCCGAGAGATTGCCGGTTGGCGATGCGACACCTTCGCCGTCGGTGTGAGCATTCATGTCATCGTGTCCAGTACGCCGAGGGAGGTCAGGAACGATCGAGCCCACGCACGTACGTCGTGAGTTCGAAGATGGCGCCGCATCGCCCGCATCCGCCTGTTGGCCTCAATCGGGTCGACATTGATCGCGCGCACCAGCGCGTCCTTGAGCCCGTCGAGGTCGTGTGGGTTGACCAGAAACGCCTGGCGCAGCTCGGCGGACGCGCCGGCGAATTCCGAGAGTACCAACGCCCCGCCGAGGTCGGCTCGTGCAGCCACGTACTCCTTTGCCACCAGGTTCATTCCGTCCCGCAGTGGCGTCACCATCATGACATCGGCCGCGCAGTAGAGCGCGGCCAACTCACTGCGACTGTACGACTGGTGCAGGTAATGGACCGCCGGGACGCCCACCCGACCGTAGTCGCCGTTGATCCGGCCCACCTCGCGTTCGACTTTGACCCTCAGCGCCTGGTAATGCTCGACGCGTTCCCGGCTGGGGGTGGCGACCTGGACCATGACCGCGTCCGGGACGCTCAGCTGGCCCTCGGCGAGCAACTCCTGGAAGGCGGTCAGGCGCTGCTCGATGCCCTTGGTGTAGTCGAGGCGGTCCACGCCCAGCAGGATGGTCTTGGGGTCACCGAGTTCGTGGCGGATCTCAGCGGCGCGCTGGCGTACGAACGGCGTGGCGACCTGATTTTCGATCTCGGCGACGTCGATCGAGATGGGGAACGCCGCGGCGGTGACCGTGCGCCCCTCGACCTCGACGGTCTCGCCACGCGGCCGCAGTCCGAGGAGGTGGCGGGTCAGCCGGAGGAAGTTCTGGGCCGCGAGCGGCTGCTGGAAACCGACCAGGTCGGCGCCGAGCAGCCCACGCAGCACCTCGGTGCGGCGCGGCAGCTGGGCGAACAGCTCGATCGGCGGGAACGGGATGTGCAGGAAGAAGCCGATGCGCAGGTCCGGCCGGCGGGCCCGCAGCATCGCGGGTACGAGCTGGAGCTGGTAGTCCTGCACCCACACCACGCCGCCCTCGGCGGCCTCCTCGGCGGCGGCGTCGGCGAACCGCTCGTTGACCCGCCGGTACGCCTCCCACCAGCGCCGCCGGTACATCGGCGTCTCCACCGCGTCGTGGTAGAGCGGCCACAGGCTGGAGTTGCAGAAGCCCTCGTAGTAGCGCTCGAGCTCCTCGGCCGTCAGCGGCACCGGCCGCAGGCGCATGTCCTCCAGTTCGAACGGCTCGATCGGCGGATCTGTAGGCGAGGACGCCGCGCCCGTCCATCCGATCCAGGTGCCGCGCTGGCCGGCGAGGACCGGTTGCAGCGCGGTGACCAGGCCACCCGGGCTGCGCCGCCACTGGCGACCCTCCGGGGTGCTGACCTGATCCACCGGCAGCCGGTTGGCCACGACGACAAAAGAGCTTTGGCCCACCGTCGATCCCCTCCCCACGGACGAGCCCACCTAGCTCAATCAGCCTACTGAAGGGGAGATCTTCGACGGGGGCAGGTGCGTGCCAACCGGACGCCCTACCACGAAATATCGCGGGTGCCAAAAGGGTTTGATAATAGATGGGCCCGGCAAGTCCCCTGCCCGTTACTTGTGAAGCAGGGTGATGTGAGCCGCGCGCGACCGGCCTGGAAAGATTGGGCGCGACGGCGGCCGGGCCAAGACGCGATCAGTACGCGGTACGTCCGCGGTAACCCACGATCTTTCGGAGGTAGGGCGGACTGTGGCCCAGTTTATCTACGTGCTTGAGAAGGCGCGCAAGGCGCACGGCGACAAGGTCGTGCTCGACAACGTGACGCTCAACTTCCTGCCCGGGGCGAAGATCGGGGTGGTCGGCCCGAACGGTGCCGGTAAGTCCAGCCTGCTGCGGATCATGGCCGGCGAGGACACGCTGAGCAACGGCGACGCCCGCCTGATGCCCGGCTACACCAGCGGCATGCTGGCCCAGGAGCCCAAGCTCGACGACTCCAAGACCGTGCTCGAGAACATCGAGCTGGCGGTCGCCGACACCAAGGCGAAGCTCAGCCGGTTCAACCAGATCGCCGAGCAGATGGCCACCGACTACTCCGACGAGCTGATGGACGAGATGGGCCGGCTGCAGGAGGAGCTCGACCACGCCGACGCGTGGGACATCGACTCCAAGCTGGAACTGGCGATGGACGCCCTGCGCTGCCCGCCGCCGGACGCCCCCGTCAACGTGCTCTCCGGTGGTGAGCGCCGCCGGGTCGCGCTGTGCAAGCTCCTGCTGGAGCAGCCCGACCTGCTGCTGCTCGACGAGCCCACCAACCACCTCGACGCCGAGAGCGTGCTCTGGCTGGAGCAGCACCTCGCCAAGTACCCGGGCACCATCTTGGCGGTCACCCACGACCGCTACTTCCTCGACCACGTCGCCGACTGGATCGCCGAGGTCGACCGTGGCCGCGTGCACGGCTACGAGGGCAACTACTCCACGTACCTGGAGAAGAAGGCCGCCCGGCTGGCCGTCGAGGGGCGCAAGGACGCCAAGATGAAGAAGCGCCTCGAGGACGAGCTGCAGTGGGTGCGCTCCAACGCCAAGGCGCGCCAGACCAAGTCCAGGGCCCGGCTCGACCGGTACGAGGAGATGGCCGCCGCGGCCGAGAACACCCGCAAGCTGGACTTCGAGGAGATCCAGATCCCGCCAGGCCCGCGCCTGGGCAGCCTCGTCGTCGAGGCCGACAAGCTCAAGAAGGGCTTCGGCGAGCGGATTCTCATCGACGGCCTGTCGTTCACGTTGCCGCGCAACGGCATCGTCGGCATCATCGGCCCCAACGGTGTCGGAAAGACGACGCTGTTCAAGACGCTGGTCGGGCTGGAGCAGCCGACCGACGGCCAGGTGCGCGTCGGCGAGACCGTGGACATCTCGTACGTCGACCAGAACCGGGCCGGCCTGGACCCCAAGAAGACGGTCTGGGAGGTCGTCTCCGACGGACTGGACCACCTGATGGTGGGCAAGGTCGAGATGCCTTCGCGCGCCTACGTCGCGGCGTTCGGCTTCAAGGGGCCCGACCAGCAGAAGCCGACCGGGGTGCTCTCCGGTGGCGAGCGCAACCGGCTCAACCTGGCGCTGACGCTCAAGCTCGGCGGCAACCTGCTGCTGCTCGACGAGCCGACCAACGACCTCGATGTCGAGACCCTGTCGTCGCTGGAGAACGCGCTGCTGGACTTCCCCGGCTGCGCCGTGGTCATCTCCCACGACCGGATGTTCCTCGACCGCGTCGCCACCCACATTCTGGCGTGGGAGGGCGACGAGGACAACGAGTCCAAGTGGTACTGGTTCGAGGGCAACTTCGACGCGTACGAGAAGAACAAGGTCGAACGCCTCGGGGCCGACGCCGCCCGTCCGCACCGGGTGACCTACCGCAAGCTGACCCGTGACTGAGCGGGTCACGCTGGCGGATTCGGCTGGGCCGGCGGATTTGGCTGGGCCGGCGGAGTCGGGTGGGCCGGCCGAGTACCTCGCGCAGGTGCGCTGGTCGGACCCCGACCAGTTGGGGCACGTCAACCATGCCCGTTACCTGTCGTACTTCGAAGATGCCCGCATGATGCTGCTGTCCGGGGCGCCGACCGGCGTCCCCGGCTCCGTCGGCGACCGTGGCTGCATCGCGGCGCGGGTAGCCGTCGACTACGCGGCCCCGGTCGAGTTCCGGCCGGGGCTGGCGCTGCGGGTGGAGACCTCGGTGGCGGCCATCGGCACGTCGTCGTGGACCCTCGCCCAGCGCATGTACGACGGGGGCACGGCGGTCGCGCACTGCGAGTGCGTACTGGTCGCCTACTCCTACGCCGACAGCAACGCCCGCCCGCTCGACGACGACGAGCGGGCGTACTGGCAGCGCTTCACCGACGGCGGCTAGCCATGTCGCGCTATACGTACCACTGCGCGCTTCGCTGGTCGGACATGGACGCGTACGGGCACGTCAACAACGCCCGCTTCCTCACCCTGTACGAGGAGGCCCGGGTGGCGATGATGTTCACCGGTGCCCGGGAAGCGGGCCTGACCTCGCTGGAGGATGGTGTCGTCATCGCCCGGCACGAGATCGACTACCTCAGGCCGGTCGACTACGGACATCCCGTCCGCATCGACATGTGGCTGGAGGAGATCAGGCCCAGCCGCTTCGTCGTCGCCTACGAGTTGTTCGACGATGGCGTGGTGGCGAGCCGGGCGCGGTCGGTGTGCGTACCGTTCGATCTTGTAGCCGGGCGTCCGCGGCGGCTTTCGGACGCCGAGCGCGAGTTCCTGAACCCGTGGCTGGAGCCGGCATGACCTGGCTGGAGCCGGCGAGCGTCGCGGATGCGGGCGCCTACCTCGCGCGTCTCGTCCGGCTGGACGCGGCGGCCCTCGTGCGGCTGCGGCCGGCCGGCGCCGGCGCTCTGGCGCTGTGGGCCCGTCTGCCGTTCGAGGTGCTCGTCACCCGCGGGGTGCGGGCCGATCTGACGGACGACGCGACCGTACGCGCGGCTGACCTGCTTCGTGCGCTCGACGCGGGCAGCGGTCGCCTGCCCCCCCGCCACGACGCGCAGTGGCGCTGGCCGTTGCCGCCGGGTGCGGGTCGGGTCGTCGAGCGACTGCCCGCCGGCGAGGTGCACCGGGTCGGCGCGGCCGCGGAGACCACTCTGCGTGAGGCCGTGGCCAGCGGGGTGCGGGGGCGGGCCGTCGGCGAGCGGGTGCTGCGCGACGCACTGCTCGATCATGTGCCCGTGGTCGTGCTCACCGAGGACGGTACGCGGGTGGACGTGCCGCAGCGACTCGTACAGGCTGTCGTCCGCATGGGGTTCCTCGGCCCGTCGCCGGCCGGTGGTGAGGTCGAGGTACGGGTTGCCGGCGGTTGGATCGGGCTCGCCGGTGCTTTTGGCGCCGGATGGCATCGATCTTCACGAGGGTTCGAGGTGCGTCCCGCCTGAGCGACCTGTCGCGTCAGCGTGACGACAGGGTTGAATAAGCGCTGGATATGTCAGCACTCGGGGAACTTCGTGTAACCACTCTCTAGGATTGATACATCCAAACGGATGATGGTGTGGCTATCCGATCATCTGCGCCGGTGCAGTTCGGGGCTGCCGAAACTCGTCCGAACGGGTACCGTCTGGGCTCGGGTCCACCACTGTTGAGGGTGTTGCCAAAAACGGCGGTGGATTCGCAGAGGAGCGAGGGGCACGGGGAGCAGGGAGCACGGAATCTATGCCGTGGTGGCAGAAGCGTGCTGGGCAGACCGACACGCGGACAGATGATTCGGCCGAGGTCGGGACCGCGGGCAACACGGTCACGGCTGACCGGGCCGCAACAGTGACAACAGTGACGTTGGCACGGGTTGCCGAGGCACTCGACAAGTTGGATATTCGTTACCTTACTGACGGTAGTTGCACGCTGATTGCCCTCTGGGAGCGGCACGCCGTGTTGTTCGCGCTGGAGGGGCCGGACGACGAGATCCTGGTTATCCGGGCGCGCCCGCACACGACGGTTCCGCCGGACTGGGCCGATCGGTCATACCGGGTGGTCAACGAGTGGAACCACACCCGGCGGTTCTGCAAGGCCTATGTCGGCGACGCCACCGACCGGGGTCAGCTGCCGATCTACGCCGAAATGCAGGTGCCGTTCGGCTCGGGTGCACACGACGCACTGCTCGTCGAGCTCGTCGACTGCGCCGCGGCGGTTGCGCTCGGCTTCGTGGACTGGCTGCATGACGAAGGCGCCCTGCTTTGACGTTCTCGCCGCCCTGAAGGACGGCGCACTGGCACGCATTCCGGTAGCACTTTCGCGATCTTGGGTACGACGAGTGGCCGGTGAGCACCGGCCACCGCTGGCGGCGTGGGACGATGGAGTACGGCCGGCGCCTTCCACGTGAGGGGTCGGCCGACGATGCAAGCGCCCGACTACCCACGAACGGACGACCGTGCCACCGACCGGTGCCCTCCTGCCCGGGGTCACCCCCCCGGACAGCATCCGCAATTTCTGCATCATCGCCCATATCGACCACGGCAAGTCGACGCTTGCCGACCGGATGCTGCAGCTGACCGAGGTGGTCGACGGTCGGCAGATGCGCGCCCAGTACCCGGACCGCATGGACATCGAGCGGGAGCGCGGCATCACGATCAAGAGCCAGGCCGTGCGGATGCCGTGGCAGGTGCGCGAGGGCGAGCGGGCCGGCGAGGAAATCGTCCTCAATATGATCGACACGCCGGGCCACGTCGACTTCACGTACGAGGTCTCCCGGTCGCTGGCCGCCTGTGAAGGTGCGGTGCTGCTGGTCGACGCAGCACAGGGCATCGAGGCGCAGACGCTGGCGAACCTCTACCTCGCGCTCGAGAACGACCTGCACGTCATCCCGGTGCTCAACAAGATCGACCTGCCGGCGGCGCAGCCGGAGAAGTACGCCGAGGAGTTGGCGCACCTGATCGGCTGCGAGCCGAGCGACGTCCTCCGGGTCTCGGGCAAGACCGGTGAGGGCGTCGCGCACCTGCTCGACGAGATCGTCCGCCAGTTCCCGGCGCCCAAGGGCAACGCCGACGCACCCGCCCGGGCCATGATCTTCGACTCGGTCTACGACGTGTACCGAGGTGTGATCACCTACATCAGGGTCATCGACGGCCGGATCGAGGCCCGCGACCGGATCAAGATGATGTCCACCGGCGCCGTGCACGAACTGCTCGAACTCGGTGTCATCTCGCCCGAGCCGATCAAGTCCTCGGCGCTGGGGGTCGGCGAGGTCGGCTACCTGATCACCGGGGTGAAGGACGTCCGGCAGTCCCGCGTCGGTGACACCGTCACGCTCAACGCCAGGCCGGCCGACGAGGCGCTGGGCGGGTACTCCGACCCCAAGCCGATGGTCTACTCCGGCCTCTACCCGATCGACGGCTCGGACTATCCGCTGCTGCGCGACGCGCTCGACAAGCTCAAGCTCAACGACGCGGCGCTGGTCTACGAGCCGGAGACGAGTGCGGCGCTGGGCTTCGGCTTCCGCGTCGGGTTCCTCGGCCTGCTGCACCTGGAGATCATCCGGGAGCGGCTGGAGCGCGAGTTCGGCCTCGACCTGATCTCCACCGCGCCGAACGTGGTCTACCGGGTGGACATGGAGGACGGCGCCGAGCACGTGGTGACCAACCCCAGCGAATACCCGACTGGCAAGATCGGCACCGTGTACGAGCCGATGGTGAAGGCGACCGTGCTGACGCCCAACGACTACGTCGGGGCCGTCATGGAGCTGTGCCAGGGCCGCCGTGGGCAGTTGCAGGGGATGGACTACCTGTCGGCCGATCGGGTCGAGCTGCGCTACACCCTGCCGCTGGCCGAGATCATCTATGACTTCTTCGACCAGCTCAAGAGTCGCACCAAGGGGTACGCGTCGCTGGACTACGAGCGGAGCGGCGAGCAGGAGTCCGATCTGGTGAAGGTCGACATCCTGTTGCACGGTGAGCCGGTCGACGCGTTCAGCGCGATCGTGCACAAGGACAAGGCGTACAACTACGGCGTCACTATCGCGTCGAAGCTGCGCAGCCTCATTCCGCGGCAGCAGTTCGAGGTGCCGATCCAAGCGGCGATCGGCAGCCGGATCATCGCCCGCGAGACGATCCGGGCGATCCGCAAGGACGTGCTCGCCAAGTGCTACGGCGGTGACATCACCCGTAAGCGCAAGCTGATAGAGAAGCAGAAGGAAGGCAAGAAGCGGATGAAGATGGTCGGTCGGGTCGAGGTGCCGCAGGAGGCATTCATCGCGGCGCTGTCGACCTCCGACGCGCCCGCCGACAAGGGGGCGAAGAAATAGGCGGCTTCTGCTCGCGTTGCGGTTGCCCCTTACCCGCCGCGCCGCCCACGAAATGCGACGGGTGCGGGTACGAGCTGTACGTCAACCCGAAGCCGAGCGGGGGCGTCGTCGTGGTCGAGGGCGACCGGTTCCTGGCCCTACGACGGGCGAAGGAGCCCCGGGCCGGGGAGTGGGAGCTGCCGGGCGGCTTCTGCGAAGGCTGGGAGCACCCTGTCGACGCGGCCGCCCGGGAGGCGCGGGAGGAGCTGGGTGTCGACGTCGAACTGGGCGCCTTCCTGGGCATGTACCTGGAACGCTACGAATACCAGGACGAAGCCCTGCCGGTACTGGACAGCTTCTGGCTGGCGCGGCTGCGCGACGACACGATCACTCTCGACCCTCTCGAATCAGCCGAGTACTGCTGGCTACCGCTGCGTGACTGCCCGAAGCTCGCGTTCGCGTCAATGGACCAAGCGGTACGGGCCGCATCGATTTCTCTTTTCCCGGGAGTTTGATCCTCCTGACGCCGGGGCATTACATGCGCAACAGCGAAAACATGACCCCCCCGGTCAAAGGAGGGAAACCGTGCCTGTCACCGGCATTATCACCGCCATCATCGTCGGTCTGATCATCGGTGCGCTCGGACGGCTCGTCGTACCCGGTCGGCAGAACATTCCGGTCTGGCTGACCATGGTCGTCGGCGTCGTCGCCGCCCTGATCGGCAGCGCGATCGCCCGGGCGATCGGCGTCGCTCGCGGTTTTAGCTGGGTCGAGCTGCTCATCCAGGTGGTGCTTGCCGCCGTCGGGGTGGCTCTGGTTGCCGGTATCGCCGGCCGCCGCCACACCACGGTCTAACGCACCACGCTCTAACGCATCACACCGCACGGCACGACGAAGCCCCGATCTCGTATCGGGGGGCTTCGTCGTGCCGTGCGGCTTTCTCATGCCGCGGGTGGGGGCATATCACCCTAGGCTTCCCCGTATACCTCCGCGAGCACCCGGCCGCTGTCGTCGGAGTTCGTGGTGACCCTCGACCAGGAACCGCCCTTCGCGGTCCACTCCCGGTCGATGAAGCGCACCCGCTTGATCCCGCGCTCCTTGGCGTAGGCGACGAGCCAGTGCGCGTACTGCCAGCCGGCCCGCACATCCGTCACGGGCAGCGCCAGGCCGGGCCGGTCACCGGTGGCCACCGTATTCGTCCGGTCGCCCCAGTCCAGCCGTAGTTCGGCCGCGAGCTCGTCGGCGGCCGCCGGACCACGTTTGGCCGGCTCGGCGGCCACGGTGCAGGCCACCGCGCCGATGGCGTCACCGGTCAGCGCCTTCGCCAGTGCCTCGGACTTGTCGGCCCACTTCTCGTACGCCTCCGGGTGGGCGCTGCGCTGGACGGCCTGGGCTGCATCCGTCACGCGCATACTCTCCCAGCCGTCGACCTTGAGTAGTTCGCCGTAGAACGTGCGGGCGGCGTATCGGGGATCGCTGATCTGCGCCGGCGTACCCCAACCCTGGCTGGGCCGCTGCTGGAACAGGCCGATCGAGTCCCGGTCACCCCCCGGGAGGTTGAGCAGCTTCGATTCCTGCCAGGCGGTGGCGAGTGCGACGGTGATCGCACGCTGCGGTATGTGCCGGCCGAGGCCGATCGCGGAGATGGTCGCCGCGTTCGCCATCTGCTCGGCGTCGAGCAGGATCTCGCCACCGCTACCCGCGTCGACGACGCACGCCTGGGCCTTCGGCAGACGAAGCGTCAGATGCTTGCCGATCCGATCGACGACCAGCAGCGCACCTATCGTGACAGCGATTGCGAGCACCATCACGGCTGCTAGAGCCGTCCGAATACGCACGGTTACCCCCACCGATGTGATGCCCTCAGGGTACGGGGCGCTGCAAAGTACCCCGGATGCGGCTTGTAAACCGGGACCTCGTCCTCAGCCCTGTGGTACCCAACTCGCGTCACGCTTTTCACGGAAGGCGCGCACCCCCTCCAATCCCTCCGCCGACCCGAAGTAGCGCATCGACAGCGCGGTGAGCGCATCGATCTCCGTGTCGATGTCACCGCCGCGGCGTAGCAGCTGCTTGGCCCCGGCCAACGCCCCTGGTGCTCCGCGTCCCAGCGCGTCGGTGTAGCGCGCCACCGTGGCGTCCAGCTCGGAGGCGGGTACGGCCGCGGTGACCAGGCCGATCGCGGCGGCCCGGGCGCCGTCGAACGTCTCGCCGGTCAGGTAGAGCTCCGCCGCCGCCCGCGGCGCGAGTCTGGGAAGCACGGTAGCCGAGATCACGGCCGGGATCACGCCGATACGTACTTCCGAGAAGGCGAATGTGGCGTCGGCGGTGCAGACCGCGATGTCGGCGGCCGCGATCAGTCCGAGGCCGCCGGCGCGGGCCGGCCCCGCCACCCGGGCCACGACCGGCTTGCGGCTGCTCCAGATCGCAGCGAGTACCTCGCCCAGCCGCCCGGCCGGAGGTGTCCCGGCTGGGCCGTCTCCGGCCGCCGAGCCGTCTCCGGCCGCGAACGCCGCCGCGGTCTCCTTCAGGTCCGCTCCTGAGCAGAAGACCGGGCCGGTGTGCGTCAGCACGACGGAGCGCACTCCGGAGTCGTCCTCAGCGGCCCGCAGCGCCGCCAGGAGCTGCTCGATGAGCGCCGACGAGAGAGCGTTTCGGTTGGGAGGACTGTCGAGGGTGACGGTTGCGACCCCACGGACGGTGTCTGACCGGACGAGCTCAGGCATGCGGGCACACTAGACGGCATGCCAGGGGTACTTCCAGCCGGCGAGCCGGTGCCGATTGACGGCGCGTTGCCGGCGTCCGCGCTCGCAGCCGACAAACAGGCCGGCTTCGGCGTGTACGTGCACGTGCCGTTCTGCGCCAGTCGCTGCGGCTACTGCGACTTCAACACGTACGCCCCCGGTGAGGGGGTGGTACGCGAGGGCTACGTCGATGCGGTCCTCGCCGAGTTGGCGCTCGCGGAGCGGGTGCTGGGCGAGCAGCGAACCGTCGACACCGTGTTCGTGGGCGGTGGTACGCCGACCCTGCTGGACGCGGGCGACCTCGGCCGGATCCTCGAGGCGATCGACAAGACGTGGGGGCTGGCCGTCGACGCGGAGGTCACGACCGAGGCCAACCCGGAGTCGGTCGGCCCGACGTCGCTGCGGGCACTCCGCACCGCCGGCTACAACCGGATCTCGCTGGGCATGCAGTCGGCGGCTCCGGGCGTACTCTCGGTCCTCGATCGCCGGCACAGTCCGGGCCGCGCGGTGGCGGCGGCGGCTGAGGCGCGCGCGGCCGGGTTCGACCACGTCAACCTGGACCTGATCTACGGCACGCCCGGCGAGTCGGCCGCCGACTTCGCCGCGTCGCTGGCGGCCGTGGTGGGCGCCGGCGTCGATCATGTCAGCGCGTACGCCCTGATCGTGGAGGACGGCACCCGGCTCGCCGCCCGGATGCGCCGGGGCGAACTGCCGTACCCGGACGACGATGTTGCCGCCGACCGGTACCTCGCCGCCGAGTCGGCGCTGTCCGCGGCCGGTTTCAACTGGTACGAGGTGTCGAACTGGGCCCGTGACGAGGCCGCCCGGTGCCGGCACAACCTGCTGTACTGGACCGGCGGTGACTGGTGGGGGCTCGGTCCGGGCGCCCACAGTCACGTCGGCGGCGTGCGCTGGTGGAACGTGAAGCACCCGGCGACGTATGCGGCTCGCCTCGCCCAAGGTGGGTCTCCGGCCCAGGCGCGGGAGCGGCTGACGCCCGTGGAGCGCCACACCGAAGACGTGATGCTGCGCCTGCGGCTGTCGTCGGGGTTGCCGCTGGAGTCGCTGGACGACGCGGGCCGGTCGGCGGCGCGACGCGCGGTCGACGACGGGCTACTCGAAGCCGGGCCGTACGCCGGGGGCCGCGCCGTGCTCACCCTGCGGGGCCGGCTGCTGGCCG
Organism: Dactylosporangium sp.; assembly: GCA_025965915.1. Lineage (GTDB taxonomy): Bacteria > Actinomycetota > Actinomycetes > Mycobacteriales > Micromonosporaceae > Planosporangium. The sequence continues at coordinate 27,509 of JAOPWA010000389.1, forward strand.
ACGCCGTGGTCCGCGATCTGCTGCCCTAGCGCTCGGCTGGGTCTTGGAGGCCTTGGCATCGACGTCGATGCCAAGGCCACCAAGACCACGGAGATGCCGTGCTACTTGATGACGCCGTGTTACTTGATGATGCTGAGCGACATCGGGTAGCGGTACAACTGGCCTTCGTTGGCCTTGACCCCGCCGATGATCCCGAAGATCGTGCCCATCAGCCACGCGACCAATGGCGCGAGGTAGAACGCCAGGCCCACGACTGTGATGGCGAGACACGTGCCGAGGATGTAGCCGGCGACGGCGATGATCGACCAGAGGAGCTGGAAGTTCAGTGCGGCGACGGCGTGAGCCCGAATCGTCGGTGACTGGTTGCCCTTGGCGAGCAGGGTGATCAGCGGGGCGACGAAGCCCAGGAAGCTACCGACGAAAGCGCCGAGGGCGCCACCGAAGTGCGCGACCAGTGCCCAGGTCTTGTCATCGTTGCTGGCGTATCCCGGCGGGGGGAGCCCCGGCCCGGGTTGGTAGCCGCCGCCCGGTGGGTAGGCCCCGCCCGGCGGTGGTGGGTAGCCGC
>JAOPWA010000448.1 GCA_025965915.1 Dactylosporangium sp.
TGCCGTACACGCGCACGTACCGGCCGGTGCCGCTGACGTTGAGTGTCTGGGTCCCGCCGGTGCCGGTTGTGGTGGAGTAGACGCTGGTCCAGGTGGAGGTGTCGCTGGACACCTGGATCTGGAACGCGGAGGCGTAGGCGGCCTCCCACTGCAGCACCACCTGACAGACCGACTGGGTGGAGCCGAGGTCGACCTGCAGCCACTGTGGGTCGGAGAACGCGCTGGACCAGCGGGTGCCGGTGTTGCCGTCGACCGCCGCCGAGGCCGGCGTGCCCGAGCCCTCGACCGACGACGCGGTCGCCGGCCTGTTCAGCGCGGCGTTGTCGCTGCCGCAGCCGCCCTCACTGCCGTAGACCTGGAACTCCCACAGTGAGTAGCCGTACGCGGTGGCCCGGGCGGTGCCGTACACGCGCACGTACCGGCCGGTGCCGCTGACGTTGAGTGTCTGGGTCCCGCCGGTGCCGGTTGTGGTGGAGTAGACGCTGGTCCAGGTGGAGGCGTCGCTGGACACCTGGATCTGGAACGTGGAGGCGTAGGCGGCCTCCCACTGCAGCACCACCTGGCTGATGGTGGCCGTGCCGCCCAGGTCGACCTGCAGCCACTGTGGATCGGAGAACGCGCTGGACCAGCGGGTGCCGGTGTTGCCGTCGACCGCCGCCGACGCCGGCGTGCCGGGGTTCTCTGTGGACGACGCGGTCGCCAGCTTGCCCTGGGACAGCAGTGTCCCAGCGGCGTTGGCCGCCGTCGCCGTCACGACGTAGCCGATGACCAGGGTCAGGACCGCCGTGCCAACGGCGATGAGGTAGGCGGATCTTCGGAGGCGAACGGCCGGCGCGGAAACGAGTTGCATGGCTGTCTCCCTGAGATGGGGTGTGCGCCGGTACGCGAATCCGCTCGACGGCGCGCACAGGCATGAGGGAGGGGCGCCGGACCTGGGGTGGCGGCCCGGATTCTGTGACGAGAAGCACTGGTTGAATCGATAATTGTAGTTCTTTATTTAACTGTCAAGATAAGTGCCGGAAACGTTCCTGTGGCGAAAGACCGGCAGGTCCGGCGCCGGGACTGCGGGGGTAGGTAATCGCCGAGCGTCGATGTAGCTCCATCGGATCCGGGCGCCCCTCAGAGATGCCGTCGAACCCGGGCGCCGCCCGTGCGCACGTGCGCGTCACGATGGCTGTACGGCTCGAGGTGGTGGATCACAGCGCGGGCCGCGAACCCTCGCGAGATTGGCTGGCATGCAACCGACACGTACCACCGCCCGCGATGTCCGGCGGCGCAACCGATCGTTGCTGTTGTCCACGCTGTTCTTCCGGGCACCGTTGAGCCGCCTGGAGCTCAGCCGGGCCACCGGGTTGAGTAGCGGGACCGTCAGCACCGTCACCGCCGAACTGGTCGAGGAGCACCTGATCGTGGAGGCCGGGCAGGTGGAGTCGGCCGGCGGACGCCCACGGACGCTGCTGCGCGTCGATCCGGCGTACGGCAACGTGATCGGCGTGGACGTCGGCGAGACGGGCGTGCGGGTCGAACTCCTGGACCTGGGCATGTCGCGCAAGGCGACGGTGGAGCAGCCCCTGCCCTCCGCCCGGCCCGATCCCGCTGTCGTGGCCGAGCAGGTCGCGATCGGCATCCGCGAGGTCGTCGTGGCGGCCCGGGTCGACGAGCAGAGCGTCATCGGCGCCGGGGTCGGCGTACCGGGCATGGTGGAGCAGGGGCCGACCTCGTTGATCCACGCGCCCACCATCGGATGGAGCGGGGTCGCCCTGGGGCAGTTGCTGCGGGAGCGTGGCATCACGATGCCGCTCTTCCTGGACAACGGCGCGAAGGCGCTAGGGCAGGCCGAGATGTGGTTCGGGGCTGGCCGGGGTGCCCGGCACGTGGTGATCGCCCTCGTCGGCTCCGGCGTCGGTGCTGCCGTGGTCACTGACGGCTCCACCTACCGTGGGAAAAGCAGCAGTGCGGGCGAGTGGGGACACACCAAGATCGTGTACGGGGGGCGGGCGTGCCGCTGCGGCTCCCGCGGTTGCCTCGAGGCGTACGTAGGGGCGGAGGCGATCATCGACCGGTACCGGAAGGCCCGGCGCGGCCGGGCGGCGACAGGTGTCGACGAGGTCGCCGCCATCGAGGCACTGATCGCCGCAGCCGACCGATCCGGCATCGCGGCCGGGCTGCTGGAGGAGACTGCGGGCTTCCTCGGCGCCGGGATCGCCGACCTGATCAACCTGTTCAACCCGGAGCGGGTGGTGCTCGGCGGCTGGACCGGTCTGGCGCTCGGCGCTCGGCTACTGCCGAAGATCCGGGCCGCGGCGAAGGCGCACGCCCTGGCCCACCCGTACGACCAGGTCACCATCGAGTTGTGCCAACTCGGCCCGGATGCGGTCGCCTTCGGCGTGGCGACACTGCCGGTGGCGGCCCTGCTTTCTCACGGCGCCGATCCTCGATCCCGGCGCCGATCATCGATCCCGGCGCCACCCGGGGCACATCCGCCGACCGGTACCCAGCGGCCGGCGCCCGTGACGCCAGCCTGTGGGTTCGACTGCTTATAGGTACGGGATCACGTCTTTACCGTACGAGGAAAGGGTTTTCTCCTTGTCGTCGTGCATGAGGTAGAGCGCGAAGTTGTCCACACCGATGTCCTTGAGCTCCTGTAGCCGGTCCACGTGTGCCGACTCGGGGCCGACCACGCAGAATCGGTCGACGATCTCATCGGGCACGAAGTCGGTGGAGGGGTTGCCGGCGCGGCCGTGGTAGGAGTAGTCGTAGCCCTCGCGGCCCTTGATGTAGTTGGTCAGCGCCTTCGGCACCACTCCGGAGTCGCCGTAGCGGGTAACCAGGTCGGCCACATGGTTGCCGACCATGCCGCCGAACCAGCGCAGTTGGTCGCGTTGGTGCGCAAGGTCCGTGCCCACGTAGGCGGGCGCGGCCACACACATCGTGATCGAGGCCGGGTCTCGTCCCGCGGCGGCGGCCGCCTCGCGTACCGAACCGATCGTCCAGCGGGCGATGTCCGGGTCGGCGGTCTGCAGGATGAAACCGTCGGCCTGCTCGCCGACCAGCCGCAGCGCCTTCGGGCCGTAGGCGGCCATCCAGATCGGCAACCTGCCGTCACGCACCCACGGGATGTGCACCGGCCTGCCGTGGTGCTCCACCTCGCGACCCTCGGCCAGCTCCTTGATCACGCGCATCGCCTGCTCGAGCGTGGCCAGGCTCGCCGGCGGCTGGCCGATGACCCGGCGGGCCGAGTCGCCCCGGCCGATCCCGCATACCGTTCGATTGCCGAACATGTCGTTGAGCGTGGCGAAGAGCGACGCGGTGACGGACCAGTCGCGGCTGCCCGGATTGGTCACCATCGGTCCGACGATCAGGTCCGTAGTTGCCGCGAGCACCTGCGAGTAGATGACGAACGGCTCCTGCCACAGCACAGACGAGTCGAACGTCCACCCGTGGCGGAACCCATAGGTCTCGGCAGCCTTGAGCCCCGCCACGACGTCACGAGCGGGCGGGTCGGTCTGGAGTACGACACCGAAGTCCACGTCTTCTCCTTGTCAGACCAGGTATTGGCTGAGGGCCCGCTTCAGGAACGTGCCGTGCCCTGCCCCGCCATGGAAGGCGTTGTCGGCGACCACGACCCGCCCGCGGGAGAGCACGGTGGCCACCTTGCCGGTCAGCTCCATGCCCTCGTACGCGGAGTAGTCCACGTTCATGTGGTGCGTGCTGGCCGAGATGGTCTGCCGCACGGCCGGGTCGTACACCACGATGTCCGCGTCCGCACCGGGAGCGATCACGCCCTTGCGCGGGTAGAGGCCGAACATCCTGGCGGGCGTGGTCGAGCTGATCTCCACCCACCGCGGCAGGCCGATCTCACCCTTCACGACACCCTGGTACAGCAGGTCCATCCGGTGCTCGACGCCTGGCATCCCGTTGGGAATCTTGGAGAAGTCGCCCCGGCCCAGCTCCTTCTGGTCCTTGAAGCAGAACGGGCAGTGGTCGGTCGACACCAGCGACAGGTCATTGGTACGCAGGCCCCGCCACAGTTCCGCCTGGTGCTCCCTGGGCCGCAACGGGGGAGAGGCGACGTACTTCGCGCCCTCGAAGTCCGGCCTGGCCAGGTCCTCCAGTGACAGGAACAGGTATTGCGGGCAGGTCTCCGCGAACACGTTCTGCCCGGTGTCCCGAGCCCGGGTGACCGCGTCCAGCGCCTGCGCGGCGGACAGGTGCACGATGTAGAGCGGCGAGCCGGTGACCTTGGCCAGGGCGATCGCCCGCGAGGTCGCCTCGCCCTCCAGCTCGGGCGGTCTGGTGAGCCCGTGCTGCACCGGATCGGTGCGCTCGCTGGCGAGCGCCTGCGCGACGAGCTGGTCGATCGCGATGCCGTTCTCGGCGTGCATCATGATCATTGACCCGGTCTCCCGCGCCTTCTGCATCGCCCGCAGGATCTCCCCGTCGGTCGCGTAGAAGACACCTGGATAGGCCATGAACATCTTGAACGTGTTGACGCCCGCGTCGAGGCACGACTCCATTTCCTTGAGTGACGTGTCATTGACGTCCGACACGATCATGTGGAATCCGTAGTCGATCGCGCAGTTACCGTCGGCCTTGCTGTGCCATTTGTCCAACGTCGACAGCAGCGAGGCCCCCTTGGCCTGCACGGCGAAGTCGATGATCGTCGTCGTGCCGCCCCAGGCGGCCGCGGTCGTCCCGGTCTGGAAGGTGTCGGCGGAGAACGTGCCGCCGAACGGCATCTCCATGTGCGTATGGCCGTCGATGCCGCCGGGCAGCACGTACTTCCCGGCAGCGTCGATGACGCGTTCGGCACCCGATACCCACTGCTGCGCCAGGCCCGACTCCGGGGCGGCGAGCGCTGCGATCCGCTCGCCCTCCACCAGCACATCCGCCGGGTATGCCCCGGTGGCGTTGATGACCGTCCCGTCGCGGATGACGATGCTCATGGCTTCACCAGTGATCCGTAGGTGTCCGGCCGCCGGTCCCGGTAGAACGCCCACAGGTTGCGGACCTCCGCCAGCGCGTCCATGTCGAGATCCCGGACGACGACCTCCTCCTTGGTGTCCGACGCCGCATCGCCGACCAGTTGGCCACGCGGGTCGACGAAGTAGGACTGGCCGTAGAAGTCGTTGTCGCCCAACGGCTCCACGCCGACCCGGTTGATGGTGCCGACGTAGTACTCGTTGGCCACCGCGGCGGCGGGCTGCTCCAGCCGCCAGAGGTATTCGGACAACCCGCGGCTCGTCGCCGAGGGGTTGAACACGATCTGCGCGCCGGCCAGCCCGAGTTCGCGCCAGCCCTCGGGGAAGTGCCGCTCGTAACAGATGTAGACGCCGATGCGGCCCACCGCGGTGTCGAACACCGGGTAGCCCAGGTTGCCCGGTTTGAAGTAGAACTTCTCCCAGAACCCCTTCACCTGCGGGATATGGTTCTTGCGGTGCTTGCCGAGGTAGGTGCCGTCGGCGTCGATGACCGCGGCCGTGTTGAAGTAGACGCCCGGCTGTTCCTGCTCGTACATCGGCACGATCAGGACCACCCCGTGCTGCTCGGCGACCTCACGCATCAGCTCGGTCGTCGGACCGTCCGGAATCCCTTCCGTGTACGAGTAGTAGTCGGCGTCCTGCACCTGACAGAAGTACGGGCCGTAGAACAGCTCCTGAAGGCAGACCACCTGTGCCCCCTGTGACGCGGCGCTGCGGATCGCCTCGACCGCGTTGGCGATCATGGAATCCTTGTCGCCGGTCCACTTCTGCTGCACCAGCCCGGCCCGGATGATGTTGCTCACCTGTGCTCCTCCTTTGCGTGGCGGGTATGCGGTACCGACAGCGCCAGGTAGACCAGGAACGCGCCGACCAGACCGGCCACCCAGCTGTAGTCATAGAGCGGCTTGAGGAACGGGATGAGACCGGATTGCGGGAACGGCCCCTTGCCGGGTGCGGAGTAGGCGCCACCGACCGCGAGTACCGCGCCGACGACCGTTGCGGTGACCGCGGCCCAGTTCCAGCCGCCGGAGAACCAGTACCTGCCCTCGGGGCGGTAGAGGGCCGGCAATTGGAGGCTGGTGCGACTGCGGACCCAGTACCCGGCGATGAGCACGCCGGCGACGGCGCCGAGCAGGCCGCCGTAGAACCCGAGCCAGACGAAGATGTAGATGTTGGGGTCCTGCACCAGTCGCCACGGCTGGATCAGGATGCCCAGAACACCGGTGATCAGTCCGCCGGTGCGGAAGCTCACCAGCCGGGGTAGGGCATTGGAGAAGTCGTAGGACGGGCTCACCGTGTTGGCCGCGACGTTGACCGACAGGGTTGCCACGACGACCGTGAACAGACCGAGCGCGACGACCAGCGGGTTGTCGAACTTGGCCGCCAGTTGGATCGGGTCCCAGATCGCCTCGCCATAGATCACGGCCGTGCCCGAGGTGATCAGGATGGACAGGATGGCGAAGAAGGACATCGTCGTGGGTAGGCCGAGGATCTGGCCGTACGCCTGTTGCCGCTGGCTGCCGCCGAACCGCGTGAAGTCCGGCATGTTGAGGGAGAGCGTCGCCCAGAATGCGATCATCGCCATCAGCGACGGTGCGAACACCTTCCAGAAGCCCGCGCCCCAGCCCAGCTTCGACGGACTCGACAGGATCGGACCGAGCCCGCCCGCGTTGACCATGACCCAGATGACCAGGGCGATCGCGATCACGAGGACGAACGGTGCGGCCCAGTTTTCGAAGCGCCGCAGCGTGTCCATGCCCCGCCAGATGATCGCCATCTCGATCGCCCAGAAGAGGAAGAACGAGGCCCACAGCGTCCCCGGGTAGTCCATGACCTTCGGCGCGGTGACCCACCAGGAACCCAGTAGCTTGCCGGCGATGGCGTAGATCGCCTCGCCGCCGATCCAGGTCTGGATGCCGAACCAGCCGCACGCGATGAACGCGCGCAGCAGGGCCGCGAGATTGGCCCCGCGCACACCGTAGAAGGCGCGGGCGAAGACGGGGAACGGGATGCCGTACTTCGTGCCCGCGTGGCTGTTCAACAGCATCGGGATCAGGACGAGCAGATTGCCCAGCGTGATCGTGAGAAATGCCTGCAGCCAGTTCATTCCGATCTGGATGAGCCCGGCGGCCAGCAGATAGCTGGGAATGTTGTGCGCCATGCCGATCCAGAGCGCGGCGAAGTTGTAGGTGTTCCAGGTGCGTTTTTCGATCGGTACCGGAGCGAGCTCTTCGTTGAAGTACGGGCTGTCGGCGATCGTGGAGAAGTCACGTAGCTCGACCCGGCCATCCGGATGAGTGATCTGCGCGCCCGGCGCGGCCGTGGTGACCTCGGCGGGGGGCAGCGGTTCAACGGCCATCGCTCACATCCCTGTTGCGCTGCCGCAACGCCCGGCCGGACAACGGCTCGCGCGCTGCGGGTGGGGGCGGTTCGGCTGGACGTCCATCTCGGAATCCTGGGTGTAGCCGGGTCTTCACGGCAGTGGCAAAGTGTCCACGCTTGCCATGGTCAGCGCACACTGTGTCCACTGCACGCTCGGGCGGGCGTGTCAACCGGTGTGGGGTACTGATCCTCGGCCGTCGTACCTTGCGCGGCTTGGTCCGTCACGCCTCGTCAAGGTCGTGCACGAGGAGTGCGACATACAGCGACAGAACCGACTCCGGATCCTCCAGCGACACCCCGAGCACCTGCGCGATCCGCGACAGCTGCTGGTAGTACGCCGTGCGCGACGCGTGCGCCGCGGCGGCCGCCGCCGACTTGTTTCCGCCCTGTTCGCAGAAGCAGCGCAGCAGCTCCACGAGCCGGCTGCCGTGGTTGGCGTCACGCGCCAACAGCGGCCCCAGCTCGCGGTCTGCGAACGCCTGGACCCGCTCGTCCTCGCGCAACAGGTGCAGAAGTCCGCGTAGCCGCACGTTGTCCAGCCGGTGGTAGAGCCGGGTACCGGGGGAGCGTAGAGCCGCACCGGCCACGTGGGCGGCCTCGCCCAGGCTGCGCCGCACGTCGGACGCGTGTGACACCGTGGTGCCGACCGCCACCACCACCGGACCGGCCGCGGAGCGGTGCACCTCTCTCGCCAACCGACGCAGTGCCGTGTCGACCCCCGCCTGTCCGGGCAGCGACAACAACGCGCGCACGCTGGTGTCGTCCACGATGCCCACCAGGGCGGGCACGGTCGCGCGCCGCGCGGCCAACGCGGTCGCCTCCGCGAGGTCCCGCAACACCTCCTGCGTGGCCAGCGCCGGGGCGCGTGGCGTCATGCTTGCGGGCCGGATCGCTACGCCGACCAGCTGCCGCCGCTCCAGCGCAACGCCGAGCGCGGCCGCCCGTGCGGCCAGATCAGGAGGTGGCGATGCCTGACCGAGCAGCTGCGCGAGCAACATGCGGTGGGTCTGCCGCTCCAGACTCTCCCGATCACGCGCCACGAGCCGGTGTACTGCCAGCGCTGACGCGGCCCGCTCCGCGACCACCACGTGCCGGTGGGGCGGAGGATCCGGCGAGACCAGGACCAACCGGCCCCAGTCGGTACCCTGCGCGCCGACCATGGTGACCAGCCAGCCTGCCTGCTCGTCGTGGGCGGTCCGCTCGGGCGCCGCCACGGATCGGGACCGCTGGCCCCAGTCGGCCAGCAGTTCGGTCGGGTCCTGCCCCGCCGCGTCGTACGCGAGCACGTCGTGCCCGAGCGTCTCCAACACGACCGGCAGTCCGGAAATCCTGGCCACCTCGCGCAGCACCTCGGCCGGCTCCGCTCCGGCTACGGTGAGCGCGGTGAACGTCTCGTGCACCTGCTCGGCCGCCCGCAGTTCGGCAAGCTGCGCGTCCACGATCAAGGCCACGACCGCCTCGGTAACGGACACGAACGGCGTCTCCTGCGCGAGCGTGATCAGTGGCAGTCGATGGCGGTCGGCCGCTGCCACGAGCGCGTCCGGTACGTGGTCGCTCCAGCGCCGGACCAGCTCGACCACCAGTCCCGCCGCGCGGACCGCGGCCAGGTCGTCCACGTATCTCGCCAGCGCCGCACCCGCATCCGGCAGCGCGATACCGGTGGTCAGCACGAGTTCGCCGCCGCGCAGCAGGTGTGCGATGTCGGCGACCTCCGCCACGTGGACCCAGCGGACCGGGCCCTGCATGCCGGCCGATCCGGCGACCACCTGCGGTTTCCCGCGCCGCATCACTGGCAGCGCGATGGCTTCTGCGACGGTCGGGTACATCGGGCCTCCCCGGCGGTTGCACACAACGTAATGCCATTGGCGCCACACCGGTACAGGTTGTCCATGGCGGCCGTCATGGACTCCCGCCACACTCGCCGTAGGGACGAGATACGGAGGACGCGATGGCGCATCGTGAGCTGCTTGCTCGACACCGGTCCGTGATGCCGAACTGGCTCGCCCTCTACTACGAGGAGCCGATCGAGATCGCCAGCGCGCACGGTCGCCGGGTGACCGATCGCGAGGGACGTAAATACCTCGACTTTTTCGCCGGCATCCTCACCAATGCGGTGGGTTACGACGTGGCAGAGATCAGCGACGCGATCCGCTCGCAGCTCGACACCGGAGTGCTGCACTCCTCCACGCTGTATCTGATCAGGTCGCAGGTCGAACTCGCGGAAAAGATCGCTGAACTGTCCGCCATCCCGGACGCCAAGGTGTTCTTCACCAACTCGGGCACCGAGGCGAACGAGACCGCGCTGATGCTCGCCACCCAGTACCGCCGCAGCGAGCAGGTGCTCGCGCTGCGCAACTCCTACCACGGCCGCGCATTCGCCACCGTCGCGGTCACCGGCATTCGCGGCTGGTCGGCCAGTGCGCTCAGCCCGGTCAAGGTGAGTTGGGTGCACGGCGGTTACCGGTTCCGCAGCCCGTTTCGGGATCTGCCGGACGCGGACTACGTCAAGGCCTGCGTCGCCGACCTGCGCGAGGTCATCGAGACGACGACCGCCGGAGACGTCGCCTGCATGATCGTCGAGCCGATCCAGGGGGTCGGTGGCTTCGCCACCCCGCCGGACGGGTTGTTCGGCGAGTTCAAGAAGGTGCTCGACGAGTACGGCATCCTCTTCATCTCCGACGAGGTGCAGACCGGCTGGGGCCGCACCGGCGAGCACTTCTGGGGAATCCAGGCACACGACGTCGTGCCCGACGCGATCACCTTCGCCAAGGGCCTGGGCAACGGCCTCGCGATCGGGGGTGTCGTGGCGCGCGGTGATCTCATGGACTGCCTGCGGGCCAACTCGATCTCCACCTTCGGCGGCAACCCGGTCGCCACCGCCGGCGCGCTCGCGACGCTGAACTACCTGCTTGATCACGACCTACAGGCCAACGCCGCAAAGCTGGGCAACCGCCTGCTCGACGGCCTGCGTTCGGTCGCCGCGACGCATCCCGTGGTCGGCGATGTCCGAGGCAAGGGGCTGATGATCGCGCTCGAGTTGGTCGCACCCGACGGCGCGCCGAACCCCGCGGCCGCCGCCGCGCTGCTCGAGGAGACGCGCGAACGCGGCCTGCTCGTCGGCAAGGGCGGCCTGTACGGCAACGTGATCCGCCTGGCGCCGCCGATGTCTCTCACTCAGGACGAGGCGGAGGAGGCGCTCGGCATCCTCACCCAGGCGGTCGAGGCGGTCGAGGCGGCGTTCTAATTCCTCCGACTATTGACGCGCTGACCCTCGAGCCGTACCTATGGCATGTTCAAGGACAGCTGGCAGGACGTAGCCGATCAGTTGGAGACCCACGTAACCGTCATCAACGGTTGAGCGGAGGCCGCGTCGCCGCAACGGCGAAGCTGGTACCGGCGACCGCTCTACACACACCGGTGTCCCTGTTCGGTCGCGAACAGGGAGACCGGTGCTACGTCTAGCCGGAGATGCCGGTCTCGGGTTGGCCGCAGGCCCGCTGCGCGTCGCGTACGTGCAGGTTGGCGGTGCCGGCGACTGCCATCACCTGCGGGACCAAGGCGAGCTTGTCCTTAGGCGCGGCCTTCTGCAGGGAGTTGGACGCCGAGTTCAACCGGTCCGCATCAGTTGCAAGGTTGTTGACGGCCTTCTTCAGGTCCCCGTCGAATACGAGAACCTTGCCCGCCGTCTGGGCCTTGTCGGCCTCTGTGCGCAGGCGTGCCGTGTCCGGGAGGCCTCCGCTCTTGCTCTGACCGGACGCCGCCGTCAGCGTTTGGAGAGCGCTACAGATCTTGTTCTTTGCGTAGGCGTTCGCGGCGAACGCACCGCTGAAGGCGATGACGACCAGCACGGCCACTACGGCGACGGGCTTACGCCAACTCCTGGCCGGACGGATCTGCTGCTGGCCGTCCTGGCCGGGCTCATACAGGTGGCCCGAGATCGTCTCGGGTGAAGACGGGGTGGCGCTCATGGGCTCAGCGGTCATCGGTCTAGACCTCAATCTTCGCCGGGAATAGTCAGCAAAACCCTTATCGGCTCACCGGGACCGAAGATGAGATTTTGTGAGCGCAGAAACGAAGTCCTAGCCGGTGCGGGCCATCGAGCTGACCGACTACCGCGAAGCAGTGCCGAGCGGTCGAGTTTTCGGGGCTCCGCACGCGCCACGCGAGAACTGGCCGAACGGTCCGATGCGCGCCGGCGAGCTCCGCTACCCCTGAGCTCCTCTCCTGCCCCAGGAACGGCGTATTAGTTCGACGGAGCGGGTGGGGCCGGCGAGGGTGAGTCCGACGGGTTCGGCGAGGGTGAGTCCGATGGGGTCGGCGACTCCGTCGGTGAGGGCGTGGCCGGATCGGCCGACGCGTCGGCCGGTGCCGGCGTCGTATCCGGCGACGACGGGCTGGCCGCCGGGGACTCCGACGGCTGGGGTGGGAGCAGGGGCTCCGAGGTCGGAATGGGGGGCGAGGAGGGCGGCTTCGGGCTGGCGCTGCCCGCCGTGACCGCACTGGTCTGGTTGTGTTGTCGCAAAGACAGCACCATCAGGGTGCCGACAGTCGCCACGGTGGCGAGCAGGAGGAATCCGACTATCGAGTTTCTGGGCGTCCAGGCGGCGCGGATGGCTGCCACCCGACGGTGGTACCCGTGAACCGGCATCGTGGCGGGTCTCCTCATCGACGGCGCAGGATAGCCTCATGCCCCCTGGTGGGACTGACGAGCACCTCCCCATGTCCGCGCCGCTAAACCCCATGTCGGGAAGATGGGCGGCCGGGTTCAGGCTGGGCCGGCGGGCGGCAGAGTACCGCCGCCCGCCGGCCGTCGCGCGGCGCGTCCCTGGGCAGGGGCGCCTTACCGCTTGGAGCGGGGCGTCGGGGCCGTGGGTGCAGGCGCCGGGGACCGCGCGCACCCGAGACACCCTGCCCCAGTCAAATCACGAACGTCAATGTATTTAGATCGACAACTATCTGTCCCGATGACAGTCGCTCGACGCGATCACGTAGGTTGCGACGGGCCGTCCATCCTCGGCTCGCGTCCGGCCACGGATGGGCGTCGTCCTGGGGAGAGCGATCTGGTGGCGCAGGACCAGGATCTCGATATCCTTGCTGCGCTCGCCAGGGGCGATCAGCACGACCAAGTCGAGGATCCGCTGCGTGCCAGAGGAGCGGTAATGACCGGGAACGGGTCAGCGGGGAGCCTGGTGCGTTACGGGCAGCCGGCCGGCCGATGGGTACTGCTGGCTACCGTGCTCGGTTCCGGTCTGGCCTTCATCGATGCCACCGTGGTCAACATCGCCCTGCCCCGAATCGGCGTCAATTTCCACGCGGACGCGGCCGCCCTCCAATGGACGGTCAACGGCTACACCCTCAGCCTCGCCTCGTTGATCCTGCTCGGCGGATCACTGGGGGACCGATTTGGCCGCCGCCGAACGTTCGTCGTCGGCGTCACCTGGTTCGCCGCGGCCTCGTTGCTGTGCGGGCTGGCGCCCAACATCGAAACGCTGATCGCCGCGCGGGTCCTGCAGGGCGCCGGTGGCGCCCTTCTCACGCCGGGCTCCCTGGCCATCCTGCAGGCCGCGTTCCATCCCCAGGACCGCGCCAAAGCCATCGGGGCCTGGTCCGGGCTGGGTGGCATCGCGGGCGCCCTCGGCCCCTTCCTCGGCGGATGGCTGGTCCAAGCCGCCACGTGGCGACTCGTCTTCCTCATCAACGTTCCGCTGGCCGTGCTCGTCGCCGTTGTCGCGCTTCGCCACGTTCCGGAATCCCGCAACCCTGATGCGGCCCGCCGTCTGGATGTCGCCGGCGTCCTCACCGGAGCCGCCGGCCTCGCCGGACTCACCTACGGATTCACCGCCTGGCCGGCCCTCGGCCCGACCTCCCCGACCGTGCTCGCCGCGCTGTGTATCGGACTCGGCGGCATGCTGGGGTTCCTGCTCGCCGAACGGCGCTCGCCACACCCGATGCTTCCGCTGGAACTGTTCGCATCCAAGGCCTTCGCTGCCGCGAACCTGGTCACCTTCGCCGTGTACGCGGCCCTCGGCGGGGTGCTCTTCCTCGTCGTGCTCAACCTGCAGGTCGTCGCCCGGTTCACCCCACTGGCCGCCGGGACCGCGATGCTCCCGGTCACCGTGCTGATGCTCCTGCTCTCGGCCCGTGCGGGCGCGCTCGCCCAACGCATCGGTCCCCGCATCCCCATGACTGTCGGCCCTGTCGTCTGTGCCGGCGCACTACTGCTGTTCGCCCGCGTCGGCGCGAACGCCTCCTATGTCCGTGCCGTGCTACCTGCCGTACTCATCCTGGGCCTAGGTCTGTCAGTGACCGTCGCACCGCTGACCGCCGCCGCGCTGGGTTCGGTCGACGAACGTCACGCCGGTGTCGCCAGCGGCGTCAACAACGCGGTCGCCCGCGCCGCCGGTCTCCTCGCCGTCGCCGTCCTGCCGTTGGCAGCTGGGCTAGGCACCGGCAACCTGACCGACCCCGCCGCGCTCACGCCGACCTACCGCACAGCGATGCTGCTGAGCGCGGGTCTCCTCCTCGCCGGCGCGGTGACTGCCTTTGTCGGCATCCCCACCAAGCTCGCAGGCCGGGACCGGCCCTCCCGAACCGTCGCAGAAACCTTGCCGACCAGTCCCGTGCGGGTCCACTGCGACATTGCCGGCCCACCACTTCACCCTCAACCCACGCAGGCGGCAGTCAAAGGGTGAGTGGCCCATAGGTCCACTCCGCCCGACACTGCCAAGCCCGGGACAGACGCAGCCACTACCGGCGATGGCTCCACGATCCACGAAAACCAGCGGTATGTGGCGCCGTCCTCCCTGAACTACTATACCGAGTATAGTACTCAGTATGTATCGATGCGGTGGTGGCTCATGAGCGTTCGGCACGCCCTGCTGGCCCTGCTCGCCGAGGGTCCGAAGTACGGGTTGCAGTTGCGGCAGGAGTTCGAGGCGAAGACGGGGGAGGTGTGGCCGCTCAACGTCGGCCAGGTGTACACGACTCTCCAGCGCCTGGAGCGCGACGGCATGGTGGAGTCCGACGACGCGCAGGCCGAGGGCCCTCAGAAGGGCTTCCGGATCACGCCGGCTGGTGATCGCGAGCTTGCCCTCTGGCTCAGGACTCCGCCCGACACTGCGCTTCCGCCGCGCGACGAGTTGGTGATCAAGGTGCTGGTGGCACTGACGGTGCCCGGTGTGGACGTGCATGAGGTCGTACAGGTCCACCGTCGGCACCTGGTCGAAACGATGCAGCGGTACACCCACCTGAAGGCGGACGCGCCGGAGGACGACATCGGGGTGGGACTCGTCGTCGATGCCGAGCTGTTCCGGCTCGAGGCGGCCGTGCGCTGGCTCGACGCAGCCGACGCCCGCCTGAAGCGACTGCCGGCACCCGATCCGGCCGCCCCGGCCGCCCCGGCCGCCGCGCCCGTTGCCCCGGTCGCCACTACGTCGCGGCGGGCTCGCAGGGCGGAGTCCCTGCGATGAGCGCGCCGCTCGAACTGCGGCAGGTAACGAAGGTCTACGGCTCGGGTGCCAGCGAGGTACGCGCGCTCAACCGGGTGGACCTGGTCGTAGAGGGCGGCGAACTGGTGGCCGTCATGGGGCCCAGTGGCTCCGGCAAGAGCACGCTGTTGACGATCGCGGGCACCCTGGAGGAAGCGACCAGCGGCCAGGTTCTCGTAGCCGGAACCGACCTGTCCCGGATGTCCCGCAACGATCGGGCGAGGATGCGTCGCCGCTCGATCGGATATGTGTTCCAGGACTTCAACCTGCTCGCCGGGCTCACGGCCGCCGAGAACGTCGCCCTGCCCCTGGAGCTGGACGGCGTGGGCGCCAGGGCGGCGCGCGCAACCGGTCTGCAGATGCTGGAGAAGCTGGGGCTCGCTGCCCGGGCCGGCCGGTACCCCGATGAGCTTTCCGGCGGCGAGCGTCAGCGGGTGGCGATCGCCCGGGCGATGGTGGGCGACCGCCCGCTGCTGCTCGCCGACGAGCCGACCGGCGCGCTGGACTCGGTCAACGGCGAGGCGGTGATGCGGGTGCTGCGCTCTGCCTGCCGGGCTGGAGTCGCCGGAGTGATGGTCACCCACGACGCCCAACTGGCGTCCTGGGCCGACCGGGTGTTGTTCCTGCGAGACGGGCGCATGGTCGATCAGACCGCGCCGCCCGCGGGGCCGGAGTCGCTCCTCGCGCCGGAGACGAGCGCATGAGTCAGGTCCTGCCGGCGAGCGAGGTCGGCCCCGGCACGTCGCCGCGGCTGCGTCCCCGCTCCCGGCACGTCGGGTCCGGCGGCGGAATGCCGGCGCGTCGGGCGGTGGTCCGCTGGGCCTGGCGGATGTTCCGCCGCCAGTGGCGCCAGCAAATCCTGATGCTGGCCCTGCTCACCCTCACCGTCACGGCCGCGATCTGCGGTGTGTCCGCGGCGTACAACGTGACACCGTTGCGGGAGGCCAGGTTCGGGACGGCCGACCACCTCCTCGGCTACGACGGCGCAGACCCCCGCGCGCTGCAGGCCGGCGTGTCCGCCGCACGGGAGTTCTTCGGCACCATCGACGTGATCGGGCGCCGCTTCGCGCCCATCCCCGGCTCGGCCGACAACGTCCAGATCCGGGCGCAGGACCCGCATGGCGTCTACAGTGGACCGATGCTGCGGCTGCGGCAGGGACGGTACCCGATCGGCGCCGACGAGGTGGCCGTGACGGACAAGGTGGCGGCGACCTTCGAGGTTGGGATCGGTAATCGCCTGGCACTCGACGGCCGCAGCCGGGCCGTCGTAGGCGTGGTGG
Organism: Dactylosporangium sp.; assembly: GCA_025965915.1. Taxonomy (GTDB): domain Bacteria; phylum Actinomycetota; class Actinomycetes; order Mycobacteriales; family Micromonosporaceae; genus Planosporangium. Next base: position 16,132 of record JAOPWA010000448.1, read on the forward strand.
AGAATCCGAGCGACCTGAACGACGAATTCGCGCTGATCTCCCCGCTCCATCAGGACCCGCCGCAGACCGCGACGGTTCTGGTGAAGGCCGGCGATGACCAGGTCTACTCCTTCCGGGATCCCAGCGGCAGGCGGCCGGTGTCCGAGGCCCGGGGGGTCGACCCGAAGACCGCCGCCGCCGGGGGCGTGCTCGCCCTGACCACCGTCGGCCTGCTCCTGGTCTGCCTGGTGGCAGCCGCCGGCTTCGCCGTCGTGGCCCAGCGCCGCCTGCGCCAACTCGGCATGCTCGCAGCGGTGGGGGCGACCGAGAAGCACCTCCGCCTGGTGATGGTGGCCAACGGCGGGGTCGTCGGGGTGATCGCCGCGTTGATCGGCACCGGAACCGGCCTGACCGGCTGGATCGCCGTCGCACCGTCGTTCGAGTCGGCCGTCGGGCACCGGATCGACCGGTTCGGTCTGCCCTGGCCGCTGATCGGCGCAGCCGTCCTGCTCGCCATCGTGACAGCCACCGCGGCGGCGTGGTGGCCCTCGCGGGCGGTGACGCGGATCCCGATCGTGCTGGCCCTGTCCGCTCGACCGCCACGGCCGAAGCCAGCGCGCCGCTCGGCGGTCGCCGCCGTTGCGCTCCTCGCGACCGGGGTCACGTGCCTGGCCAGGGCGCACCAGACCAACCAATGGCTCATCATCGGCGGCACGCTCGCGACGGCCCTCGGCCTGCTGTTCGCCAGTCCACTCGCGATCAGGATCCTGCCGTTAGCCGGTGGCCGACTGCCGATCGCAACCCGGCTGGCCCTGCGCGACCTGGGCCGGTACCAGGCGCGGTCAGCGGCTGCCCTGGCCGCGATCAGCCTCGCGCTGGCGATCCCGGTGGCGACCGTGGTCGTCGCCTCCGCCGCGAAGCACACCGCCGCGACCGCGATCGGCAACCTGTCGGATCGCCAGTTGATCGTCCGGGTCGGCCGGCACGCCGCGCTCCTCGTCCCGGTCAGGACCCCGGCGCAGCTCGCGAGCCTGCAGGCTCAGGTCGACCGGCTCGCCAGTTCGCTCGGCGGCGCGACCGTGATCCCGCTGAACCTGCCCATCGACCCGGACTCCCAGGTGGAGAGCGGTCTGGACGGCGACGGGTCGGGTCGGCCCGCCATCGACCTGGGCTACTCGAGCGGCCCCAACACACTGAAGGCCGTTCCGCTCTTCGTCGCCACGCCGGAACTGCTCAGCCACTACGGGATCAGCCCCGGTTCGGTCGCTCCGGATACCGACGTGCTCACGGTGCGAGGCGAGCAGAACCTCCAGTTCGCCGGCATCAGGGAACGGGGAAAGCAGCCGAAGGTCCAACGGATCGACGTGCCCCGCTACACCTCGGCCCCGACCACCCTGATCACAGAGGACGCCCTCCGGCGCCTCGGCTGGCAGCAGGGCAGGGTCGGCTGGTTCGTCGAGGCGCTCCGGCCGATCACCAGCGACCAGCTCGTACAGGCGCGGCATGCGGCGGCCGACGCGGGCCTCAACATCGAGGCCAGGCAGGACCAGAAGGGCCTGGCGACGCTGCAGAACGGAGCCACCGCCGCGGGCATGCTCCTCGCGCTCGGCGTGCTTGCCATGACCGTCGGGCTGATCCGCACCGAGGTGGCCGGGGACCTGCGCACCCTCACCGCCGCCGGCGCCACCAGCCGAGTCCGACGCTCACTGGCCGCCGCCACCGCGGGCGCGCTCGCCGTTCTGGGCGTGGCGCTCGGGACCGTCGGCGCGTACCTCGCCCTGATCGGCGGCTACTGGGGCCACCTCGGCACCCTGGGCCGGGTACCCGTCGTGCACCTTCTCGTCATCGTCGTCGGCCTCCCGCTGATCGCCGCCGCCTGCGGCTGGCTCCTGGCGGGCCGTGAACCGCCTGCCGTCGCCCGTCAAGCCCTGACCTGACAACGACCGCGCTTCCCGAGTACCTGGCGCCGATGGTTACCGCGTCAACGCCACCGGCCCCGTGTACTGCCGCTGCCGGCTTATCACGTGCTGGACCAGGGTGACGAGCACCTGCTTACTGGACGCGCGTTCACGCGCGTCGCAGAGCAGCAGCGGCACGTCCGGATCGAGGTCCAATGCCTCGCGGACATCGTCGTCGTCGTAGTGTTCCGCGTCGTCGAAGCAGTTGACGGCAACGACGAACGGCGTGCCCCGCCGCTCGAAGTAGTCGATGGACGGGAAGCAGTCTTCGAGGCGGCGAGTGTCGGCGAGCACCACGGCACCGAGCGCGCCGAGAGCCAACTCGTCCCAGAGGAACCAGAACCGGGTCTGGCCGGGCGTGCCGAACAGGTACACCACGACCTTGTCGTCAACGGTGATGCGACCGAAGTCCATGGCGACAGTCGTCGTCGTCTTCGCCTCCAACCCCGACATGTCGTCGACGTCGGCCCCCGCGTCGGTAAGTACCTCCTCGGTCCGCAGTGGGCGGATCTCGCTGACCGACGCCACCATCGTGGTCTTGCCGGCGCCGAAGCCGCCCGCGATGAGGATCTTCACCGCGGTGGGGACCAACGCCGGGTCAGAGGGCTTGGAGACCATTGAGTACCGCCTTCAGGACGCGCTCGGAGGGCTGTACGCCGACACCGGACGACTCGTACGTCGAAATAAGGTCCTGCTCCAGCAGGTCGCCGATCAGGATGCGGGTCACGCCGAGGGGGAGATCGAGGTGGGCCGCCAGTTCCGAAAGGGTGATCGGCTGGCGCGCGGCCGCGAGGATGGACCGGTGCTCGGGCTGTAGATGGGGAGCGTGAGTGTGCGCCCCGGCGTTGGTCATCACGTACGCCACGAGGTCCAGTTGCGCCGTTGGACGTACCCGACCTCGGGTCATCGTGTACGGCCGCACCACCGGACCCGCCTCGGAGTCCATCCAGAAGTCCTCGGCTATCACGGTTCAGCCTGCCTGGGTAGCATTCCGCGGCATGCTGGCCATCTTCTGGCCCACCCTGGTCACCAGCATCGCCATCTCGTAGGCGACGAGCCCGATGTCGGCATCGGCATCGGTCAGCACGGCCAGGCAGGCGCCGCGCCCAGCGGCGCTGACGAAGAGGAACGCCGACTCCATCTCGATGATCGTCTGCCGGACCGGCCCGCCACCGAAATGCCGTGCGGCACCGCGCGCCAGGCCCTGGAAGCCGGCCGCCACCGCTGACAGGTGCTCGGCGTCCTCCTGGGTGAGCCCGTGCGAGGCGCCCATCTGCAGCCCGTCGACGGACAGCACTACCGCCCGCTGTACCGACGGCACGCGATCCACCAGGTCGTTGAGCAGCCAATTGAAAGCACTGGTGCTCGAAGTCTGCACCGTCACTGATTCTTCTCCTGTTCGGTGCGGGCGTCGCCGGCCAGGCGGCCCCGGTTCATACCCGTCTGGAACGCCGACATGCGGGCCCTGATCAGGTCGGGTGAGGGCGCTGGGGGAGACGCGTCGGCGACGGAGTCGGCGACGAAGGTCGTTGTTACGGCGTTTTGCAGTTGCGGCGCGAGGCTCGCCTGGCGTACCCGGCGTGGCAGGCCCCGCGGCCGCCGCGGCCGCGGCAGGGCCGTCGGCTCGGTCAGAGTGGCCTCGGCTGGCGCGGACACCTTCGGCGCTGTGTACGGTGCGGTGGTCTGGGCTGGCGCGGTCGTAACCGGCTGGACCGGTGTCTCCGGACGGTCGGCCGACGACGCCAGGCGCAGCGGCACCTCGAAGTGAGGCTGGACCGGCGGACGGGTGCGGAGCCAGTCGAACGCGTCCTGCGGCTCCGGTTCGGCGTGCCCGTTGGCGTCCGAGTGCCCGTTGGCGTCCGCGTGTCCGGCAAGGTCGCGGCTGTCTTCGGCCCGGTGGTCGCCCGATCCCACCACTGGCAACTGCTGGGTCACCGAGGCGCGCCCGACCAGCGGTTGGGTTTCGGCTGGCTCCGCCGATGTGGCCATCAGATCAGTGGGGATCAGGACGATGGCGGTGATCCCACCGAAGAGCGAGGGTCGCAGTTGCACCCGGATCCCGTGCTTGATGGCCAGCCGTGCGACCACGAACAAGCCGAGCTGGGCGCTGTTGGCCAGGTTGAAGTCGGGCGGGTCGAGGAGTTGCCGGTTGTTGGCGGCGAGGGCCTCGGCGCTCATGCCCAGCCCACGGTCCTCGATCTCCACCGCGAAACCGTTGCCGACGGCCTGGCCGGTAACGGTCACCTGGGTCTGCGGCGGCGAGTAGTTGGTCCCGTTCTCGATCAGTTCGGCCAGCAGGTGCGCGATGTCGCCGACAGCTCGCCCGATGAGCGCCTCTTCACCCATCACCGAGAGGTTGACCCGTGCGTAGTCCTCGATCTCGGAGATGGCACCGCGGATGACGTCAACCATTGGCACCGGGTGGCGCCAGCCGCGGCCGGGGGCGTTGCCCGCCAGGATGACCAGGTCTTCCGCGTGGCGCCGCATACGGGTGGCGAGGTGGTCGACCCGGAACAGGTTGGACAGATCCTCTGGCTCGGTGGTGCGCCGCTCCATGCTGTCCAGCAGCGCGAGCTGCCGGTGGAGCAGGCCCTGGCTGCGGCGGGCGATGTTGACGAAGAACAGGTTGATGCCCTGACGGAGGTTGGCCTCCTCCACTGCGGACTCGATGGCGGTGCGGCGTACCCGGTTGAACGCGTCGCCGACCTCGCCGATCTCGTCGACGCCGAGGCTCAGCGGAGGCGCTTCCACCGCAGCGTCGACCTGCTCGCCTCGGCGCAGCCGGCTCACCACGTCGGGTAGGCGCACGTCGGCGAGGTCGAGTGCGGAGACGCGCAGCCCGGCGAGGCGTACGGCGAGCGACCGACCGAGCCGGATGGCGAGGAACAGCGACAGAGCGACGGCGAGGAGCCCACCGAGACCGGTCAGCGCGAGCTGCAGCCGGGCGGCGTTGGCCGCATTCCTGATGAATTTGTCGACGTCGCGATGGACCGCGTCGAGGAACGTCCCTATCTGGGCGAGCGCAGGTTGGTAGATGCCTTCCCAGGTAGCGACGTCGATCGGCGGGGTACCGCCGTTGAATCCCTTCGCGATGATGACCCGGTTGACGGCGTAGACCTGCTGGGCGACCCCGGCTCCGAGAAGCCTGTCGACCTCGGTCTTCAGCTGTCCCGACAGCAGTACCGTCGCTTGCGCGACCTGGTTTCCCATCCCGCCGATCAGCGCTGCGAAGACCGCCGCGTCCCCTGGCGTGTACCGGCGCGCGACGTTCAGGCCGGCGATGATGGCGTCTTCCTCGCTCATCTGGTCGATGACGCGGGCGACCGCTGTATCGCCGCTCTGCTCCCTGGTGGCCTCGGGCGTGACGCTCGCCGGCAGCGCGTCGAACAGGCCGAGAACGCTCCACACCATGTTGGTGTAGATCGCCCGGGAGGCGATGCGGTCCGGGCTGCTGTCCACTGCCTGCCGGGCTGCGGGGAGCTTGTCCAGTACCTGGAGCGCCTCGGTGATCTTGCTCGCGATCTGGTCCTTGCCCTTGTGTAACTCGGAGTCGTTGAGCAGCCGGCGGAACCTGGACACCGCGGCGTCGCTGGTCGATCGGGCCGCCTTCAGTGCGGTGCCGTCGACGCGGCCGCTGGCCAGGTACAGTTCGGCCGCCTTCCGTTCCGCTTGGAGCGCTTCCACGGCGGTGGTCCCCGGCTTGCGCACGTCCCGGTCGGCGATGCCGGCCACGCGCAGCTCCAGCACGGGCGTCACCACGGAGACGAGCGCGAACGCGTACAGCCCGACCAGCGCCACCAGCGGCACCGCGAGCATCGCGAACAACTGTCGTCTAATCGATCTACCGCGCTTCATCGATCTACCGCGCTTCATCACACCTTGCCTCGGAGGCTTTGTGGGGGACTTGTCCGCGCCACCAGCGGACGGAGCGCAAAACGTATGCGCAGCGGATTTTTCTGTCTAGTGCTGTTACGTCAGCGACACGTCGTTGTAACTAGACAGCAATGATCGTGTATGTACGAAAGGGATGAACGGGCGCAGGGGAGGCCGTGCCGGCACCATCCACCTGGACCGCTGTCGCTGCGCCGGAGTGGGCAGAGATGTATCGGAATAAGCCGATAAGAGCCAGTGTGGGCGAGATATGCAGCATTAGCCGGATAATTCACGTGAACAGTCCGTCCAATGTAGCCCGAAACATTGACGTGTATCGGCCAGCCGGGTACATGCCGCCGACGAACGGACTCGCCGCTCGGCCGCCGCGGACGAATTTCCCATATTGATCAGGAAGCAGGCGACGCCCGCAACTCCTTGATACCGCTGACTGTCAGAGCGTAACCGCCGAATCGACCAGGCTCGCCGCGCGGGGGTGCAGACGCACACTCCTTCGCCGTCGGCAGGCTGAGCTGAGGTGCCTTCAGTTGCGCACCCGTCTGGCTGGGAGTTGAATCCACAATGTCTTGACTGCTGGTATTTGTTACCTGAAAGCAGGCTTATATGGATCCTTGCCTTTCATGTCGACAAGTCCGATCTATGTCTCGCACTCGGCTGGTGAGTCGTTCTGCCGTCGTAGCAGGAGTCCTCGCTATCGCCCTCTGGATTCCCGCCATGGCGTACGCCGCCAGCGGCGTCAGTCCGAGCACCGTCCAACGCACGCTCGTCCCGGGAGGCCGGGTAACCATCACCAAGACAGTTAGTACGCCTGCCGTCGCGCCCAGGCCCGACATCTACTTTCTGGCCGACACGACAGGCAGCATGGGGTCGGTCCTCAACAACGTGAAGACCAACGCCGGCCAGATCGTTACCACGATCAACGGCGCGACCAACGATCCCCGCTACGGCGCCGGCGACTACAAGGACTTCCAGTCGCCGGCGCCGTTGGACCCGTACGCCTTCAACAATGGCGCATCAATCCCCGCTACCACGGACAACGGCGCCGCGGCGTTGGCCGCGATCGCGGCCTGGTCGGCAAGCGGCGGCGTCGACACACCCGAGGGGAACCTGTTCGCCCTCCATGCGCTGCTGTCCGCGGCCAACTTCCGGTCGGCGGCGACCAAGATTGTCGTCTGGTTCGGCGACGCGCCCGGCCACGACCCGGTCTGCAAGCAGATCTCCGGGCAGACGGCGGATATCACCGAGGCGTCCGTCACCGCGGAGTTGGTCGCTGCGGGCGTACGCGTGATCGCCGTGTCCACCACAACGGGTGTCCTCGCGGGGCTCAATGGCGACCCGAAGCTTGGTGCCGTCAACTACGTGACGGCCTGCGGTGTGCCCGGGGGTACGGCTGGTCAGGCCGACCGGATCGCCAACGCGACCGGCGGCAAGGCCTTCACCGACGTCCCGCCCGATCAGGTGTCGAACGCGATCCTGAACGGGCTGACCAACCTACCGGTGACAGTGACCCCCGTCGCCACCTGCGACGCGGGCCTCTCGATCAGCTTCGACCGGGCCAGCCTTAAAGTGCCCAGCGGGACCGATGCGGTGTTCCGCGAGACGCTGGCTCTCGCCACCACCGCTACCGCCGGTGACAGGAAATGCACGGTCGATTTCCGTATCAACGACCAACCGGCCGGCCCGGCCTTTATCGAGCGGATCACCATCGGTAACGCGCCGACGCTGCCGATAACCGGTCCTTCCTTTGGCCGGTTCGCCGGCCTGGTCGCGCTGGGTATCGTCCTGGTCCTGTGCGGAATCGCGTTGATCACCCTGGCCCGCGCCGGGACGGCGAGGCGCTCGGCTGAGAGTGCCGGGTAACTGACTGATCGCGGTGTGGTCATGCAGCTGCGGCGCCGATGCCGTGGTTGTGGGTTTGTCGGCCGTTCTCCATCTACGATGCGTCGCGCAAAACGCCCGTTACCGGGGTACCGGTAGCGGGCGTTCGATGTGAAGTGCTCAGCGCTCCAACAGGAAGCGCACGATCGCGGCGTTGACCTCGCTCGGTTGCTCCTGCGGAGAGGCGTGCGCGGCGCCTGGAACCACCTTAAGTCGAGCGTCCGGGATGGTTCGGGCCATGTCCGCTGAGTGCTCCTTGGCGTAGAACTGCTCGTTCTCGGCGTGGAGCACCAGTGTGGGCACCGGCACGCCGGCGAGCCGCTCGAGCGGTATGTCGGGCTGGTGCGTCCACAGGACGTTCACCACCCTGTGCCAGAGTGCCAGCCAAGAGTCCTGGTCCGGATACAGCGCCTCCGCCTACTTCATGACCTCGAGAAACTCGGGCCCCACCATGCGGTACAGCGTCTCGGGCGTGATCTTGGCGAAGAGATCGACGATGCCCTCGCGGTAGTTGGACGTGTTGTACGGAGTGCCGATGCATACCAGCCGGCCAACCAGCTCGGGGTGTTCGATTCCGAGCAGCAGGCCGGTGCATCCGCCGTCGCCGAAGCCTACGACGTGCGCCTTATCGATGCCGAGTTCGCCGAGGAAGGCCACGGCGTCCTCGGCGAAGAGTTCGTAACTACCCCTCACTGGTTGTCCGCTGCTGTTCGGGCGCGCCCCGCTCACCGCCTCAGCATGGGGTCAGGTTGTCGCGACCTGGTGGAGACCGAGGTCCCCGGCGGTGTGCACCATCGGGGACCTCGAAGCCGATGGGTCACGCGCCGCCAGCAAGGTTCTCGGCCATGTTGTTCTCCTTGAGGAAGCGGCCGATCGTCCCGCCCTGGATGAGTGTCTTGATGTCCTCGTTGAACGCCTGCTTCATGGCGGTATTGCCCTTGGTCATGGCCAGGATGACCTCTCCCGCCTTCTGGGAGGACGGGACCGAGGCGTCGGGCTCGAAGTTGGTGACTTTGAAGTTGGCGTTCTTGTTCTGCGCGGCCCGGAACCCGGCTTCAGCGGTGGTGAGTACGCCGGCGTCGACCCGGCCGTTGGCGAGGTCGTTGACCAGGCCGTCGGACGCCTGGTAGATCTTCACGGCGTCGGTTCCGAGGCTCTTCTGGAGCTCCTGGTTCCATAGGTACCCCTGGATGACGCCGACCGTCTTACCCTTGAGGCTGGCCACGCTCGTCACGTCCTTCTTGGACAACAGGGCCATTCTGTCGCGGTACATCGTGGCGCTGAGATCGAGGAGCTTCTCCCGGTCGTCGGTGCGGTACACGCCGCCGATGGACAGGTCCGCTCGCTTGGACTCGACGCTGGCTATTACCGTGAACACGCGTTACATCGCGGCGTCTCGTTTTCAGTCACGGTTGAGCCTGTGGGGCTCGCAAACTCGGTTCAGCAACGCGACCTGCGAGTACTCGTTGATCACGCCGCCGAAGATGCGGCGTCGGCCGCGGGCGCCGTTCGGACCAGTGACCGTAGACAGTGGACTGAGCGGTGCGATGCCGACCCAGCGTTCGGCGAAGGCGTTCGCCCGGGGGCGCCGGCGGCGGAGACTTGACTACTTGGATGCCCCTCCGCCTTGATCCCCGCGTCGAAGGCGGCGGTGAACGTGGCGTCGCGGTCGCGACAGCGACGTGTTGCTCGATGATCCCGGTGGTCACCTCCCCGTGCTCGTGGGGCTGAGCGGCTCGTGGGGCTGAGCGGAGAGCAAGCGGTTCGATACGTTCGGTCAGCCCTTAGGGGCCGAAGGCTATCGCCGATCAATCGCTAAAGCTAGATGCAGTATGAAAAATCTTTGACTTGTAGCGGCAAAAGTCATCCGTCGCACGCCTCGAACCGGACCCGATGCGGGGTGTCGGGGAGCTCGGGCTCGGTCGGAACCGGACATTGAGCGCATCGCTGACAAGACGTGAGGGAACTTCTGCCAATTCGAGTGAAAGTTTATTAACGCAGTGATGAAGCTCTTTACGAGTCGTTCATAACTCCGCTAGCGTCTCGCCCCAAGCGCCGCACTCCCACGGAGGTGGTCGATGGCAGCCCCGGATCATGAAACCTGCCCCATCAGGGTGCGGTTGCTGCGGCTGCGCGACCGGGTTGCGCTGTCCCGAGTGGAACTCGCCAGTCACCCGGAGATACCGCGAGCCCGGCTGCTGTCCGAACTGGACTCACTGCTCGTCGCAAGACTGGTACACGAGGCCGGCTCCGCCCCCGTCGCGTGGTGGGCGTCGTTCCACATTGGCCGAGCTCATGCCGGTTGAAGCGGCGTCATGGTTGCGACCGCACCGGTTGCCCCGCCGGGTTGCGTCGACGCATCTACCCACCAGAAGGGCGGCGGCGTTACGCGGGCGCCCACGAATCCGGCTTCCCCCGTACGCGTAGCCCCGACATGTCCGCAGTGTCCGCAGTAGGCGTCACAACGGCGCGCCCACTGGTCACGGCCGTATCCCGATCATCGAGTAGCACCAACCCCCCGTGCGGTCAGACGCACAAAGCAAGGAGCTCACAGTGGTATCGATCTGGCGCAGATCGCTTGCCGCCGTCGCTGTGCTCGCCATCGCGCTACCCATATCCAGCGCGCTGCAACCAGCACCGGCTCAAGCCGCGACCTCCCCCTTCAAGGTGCTCGTCTTCTCCAAGACCACGGGCTTCCGCCACGACAACATCCCGGCCGGCATCGCGGCCATTCAGAAGCTGGGCGCCGACAACGGTTTCTCCGTCGACGCGACCGAGGACGCCACGAAGTTCACCGATGCGAACCTGGCGCAGTACGACACCGTGGTCTTCCTCTCGACCACCGGCGATCCGCTGGACCAGCAGTCCGAAAAGGACGCGTTCCAGCGGTACATCGAGTCGGGGCGCGGCTTCGTCGGCATCCACGCAGCAGCCGACAGCGGATACACCTGGCAGTGGTACGGCGGCCTCGTCGGCGCGTACTTCAAGCAGCACCCGGCGATCCAGCAGGCGACCCTCAAGGTGGAGGACCCTTCCCACCCCTCGACGCAGGGCCTGCCGACGTCCTGGACCCGCACCGACGAGTGGTACGACTACCAGAGCAACCCCCGGAGCAAGGTGCACGTCCTCACTTCGCTGGACGAGACGTCCTACACCGGCGGCACGATGGGCATCGACCACCCGGACACCTGGTGTCAGGACTACGACGGCGGCCGCTCCTGGTACACGGGGCTGGGCCACACGATCGACTCCTTCAGCGAGCCGAACTTCCTCAAGCTGATCCTGGGCGGCATCGAGACGACTGCCGGGGCGGTCAAGGCCGACTGCTCGGCGTCGGTGGACAGCAGCTTCCAGAAGGTGACGCTCGACGACAACACGTCGAACCCGATGATGCTCGACGTCGCCCACGACGGCCGGGTCTTCTACATCGACATCGCCGGTGATATCAAAGTCGTCAAGCCCGCCGGCGGCACTGTCCTGTCCGGCCACCTCAACGTGTTCACCGCGAACGAGAGCGGGCTGCTCGGGTTGGCGCTCGACCCGAACTTCGACTCCAATCACTGGATATACCTCTTCTACTCGCCCAGCGACGCGAACGTGGACCGGCTCAGCCGCTTCACCGTCACCGGCGACACCATCGACATGACGAGCGAGAAACAGCTGCTCAACGCGCCTGTGCAGCGCGCGGAGTGCTGCCACCACGGCGGCTCGATGGTTTTCGACAAGAACACGGGGAACCTGTTCCTGGCCCTCGGCGACAACACCAACCCCTTCGCGTCCGACGCCTACGCGCCGATCGACGAGCAGCCGGGCCGCGCGGCCTGGGACGCCCAGCGCACCGCTGGCAACACGAACAGCTGGTCGGGGAAGGTCCTGCGGATCCACCCGGAGGCCGACGGTACCTACACCATTCCGAGCGGCAACCTGTTCGCGCCGGGTACGGCCCTGACAAAGCCCGAGATCTACACCATGGGCGAGCGCAACCCGTTCCGGATCAACATCGACCCGAAGACGGGCAAGCTGCTCATCGCCAACTACGGGCCGGACGCACAGTCCCCGAGCCCCACCCGCGGGCCGGAGAACACGGTCGAGTGGGAGGTTGTCGACCAGGCCCAGAACGACGGCTGGCCATACTGCATCGGTCCGAATCAGCCCTACATCAAGTACGACTTCGCCACCAAGCAGTCCGGTCAGGCGTTCAACTGCGCCGCCCCGGTCAACAACTCACCCAACAACACCGGCCTGACCAACCTGCCGCCCGCGGCCCCGGCGCAGGTCTGGTACCACTACCAGACCGACCCCGCGCACTTCCCCGAGCTGCACGGCGGTGCCCCGATGGCGGGCCCGGTCTACCGGTACGACGCGAACCTCGCGTCCGACCGCAAGTGGCCGGCGTACTGGGACGGCAAGGCCATCTTCGGCGAATGGAACACGAACTCGCTGTTCTCGTTCCAGCTCGCGGAGAACAACCACGACCTCGTGAAGATCAACCAAGTCCTCAAGAGCTTCAACTTCCTCAAGCCGATGGACATGACCTTCGGCCCGGACGGCGCCCTGTACCTGATCGAGTGGGGATCCGGCTTCGGCGGCAACAATGCCGACTCCGGCATCTACCGGATCGACTACGTGAAGGGCACCCGGGCTCCCATCGCGAAGGCCAGCGCGGACAAGACGTCCGGACCGGCGCCGCTGACAGTCCGGTTCTCCAGCGACGGGTCGCGTGACCCCGACGGCAGCGCCATCACGTACGCCTGGGATTTCAACGGTGACGGCACAACCGACTCCACCGACCCGAACCCGAGCTACACGTACACCACACCCGGCAACTACTCGGCCACGCTCACGGCGACCAACGCCGCGGGTAGAACGGCGACAGCCAGTGTGCCCATCACCGCGGGCAACACGATGCCGACGGTGAAACTCGAGCTGCCGCCGGCAGGTGGCTTCTTCGAGTGGGGCGATCAGATCAAGTACAAGATCACGGTGACCGACCCGGAGGACGGGACCATCGACTGCAGTCAGGTCAAGCTGCAGGCGATCCTGGGCCACGACACCCACGGGCATCCGCTGGACCAGTACACGGGCTGCGAGGGCGTTATCCAGACGACGCTGTCCAGCGGGCACGGCGACACGGACAACATCTTCTACGTACTCGAGGCGAGCTACGCCGACAAGGGTGGCCCGGGCGGGGCCGGCTCCCTCACCGGCCGCGACCAGGTCATCCTGCAGCCGAAGCACAGGCAGGCCGAGTTCTATGCAACGACCGGGCGGGTTCCGGGAGGCAGCGCGGTTGGTGATCCCGGCGTCAAGGCGGAGACCGCCAGCGATCCGCAGGGTGGCGGGATGGACATCGGGTTCATCGAGGACGGCGACTACTGGTCGTTCGATCCGACGAACCTGACGAACATCACCTCGATCGGCCTCCGGGTAGCCTCGGCGACCGCTGGCGGCACGATCGAGATTCACGCCGGTGCTCCCGACGGCCAACTCGTCGGCAGTGCCTCGGTCGGCAATACGGGCGGCTGGCAGACGTACAAGGATGTCACCGCTCCCATCAGCAACGCGCCGACGACCAGCGGTCCATTGTTCTTCGTGGTCCGCAAGCCCAGCGGCGGTGCCGACACGTCGCTGCTGAACGTCAACTGGGTCGACTTCAACGGCAAGGGCGTCACCGAGAACCAGCGGCCGACGGTGACGGTAACGGCGAACCCGGAGTCGGGTACGGCGCCGCTCAAGGTCGACTTCACGAGCACCGCGACCGACCCGGAGGGCGACACTCCACTGACCTACTCGTGGGACTTCGGGGTACCCAACTCGCCACATCCCACGACGCCGACCGCGTCGTTCACCTACAACACGTCGGGTGACTTCACGGCGGCCCTGACGGTGACGGACAGCAAGAACGCGGCGACCACGGCCCGAAAGACGATTCACGTGGACGCGCCCAACACCGCGTGTCTCGGTCAGCTCTCCGACGACTTCTCCGGCACCTCGCTCGACGAGAAGCGGTGGACGACCATCGTCCGTCGTGACCAGAACCTGACGGTGGCTGGCGGCGCACTGCACATCCCGACGTCGAACACGGACATCTACGGCGCGGGTACCGGCACGACACCCAACATCGTGCTGCAGAACGCCCCGAGCGGTCCGTGGCAGGCGACCACGAAGGTCACTCTCGCCGCTCGCGACAGCTTCCAACAGGCGGGGCTGATCCTGTACGGCGACGACGACAACTACGCCAAGATGGTGCTGGAGGCGCGGGGGGCAGGCGACGCCAACAACCGCATCTTCCAGTTCATCCGCGAGGAGAACGGCGTCCCGAACGAAGTGGCGGCAAGCAACACCGCGCCACTCGGCACGGCCTACCCGGACACGGCCTACATCCGGCTGACCAGCGACGGCACGAACATCACCGCCGCCTACAGCAAGGACAACGCCACCTGGACGCCGATGCCGCAGGCAGACAAGAAGCTCGCCGGCATCACCAACCCGAAGATCGGCCTGCTCTCCCTGTCGGGCAGCGGGAGCCGCCCGGTGATCGACGCGGCATTCGACTGGTTCCAGCTGACCCCGGACCCGACCATCACGGCCCCGACGCCTGGTGACGAGTTCGGCGACGCCGCGTTGAACCAGTGCCGCTGGAACACCATCGTCCGCGAGGACCCGAGCGGGTACCGGCTCGCGAACGGTCAGCTCGAGATCAACACGTCGGCCGGTGACATCTACGGCTCGCCGAACACCGGTCCGAAGAACTTCATCCTGCAGTCCGCACCCGGCGGTGACTGGACCATCGAGACGAAGGTCGACGGGAGCGCCTTCAACGAGCACTACCAGCAGGCCGGACTGATGGTCTACTCCGACGACGGCAACTACGTGAAGTTCGACTACATCACCGACAACAACCCCGGTTCGGCGGTCGCGCGGCGCATCGAGTTGCGCAGTGAGACCGGCGACCAGGCCCCGGCCGGCGGTGCCGACGCCACCAACCTCACCCAGGGCGTCTGGTGGCTCAGGCTGCAGAAGGTCGGCAACGACTACCACGGCTTCTACTCAAGCGACGGTACGACCTGGGCCGAGGTGACGGACGGCTCCGGCGCCCCGGCGAAGGTCAGCAGCACCGCGCTCGGTAGCAGCCCCAAGGTCGGTGTCTTCGCCTTCGGCGTGAACCAGACGGCGTCGAAGACGGGGAAGTTCGACTACTTCCACGTCAACGGCCCCGCAGCCGACACGACGGCTCCGACGACGACGGCAACCCTGTCGCCGGCGGCACCGACCGGAGCGAACGGTTGGTACACCGGTCCGGTCCAGGTCACGCTCGCCGCGACCGACGGCCAGGGCGGCAGCGGAGTAGACAGGACCGAGTACCAGCTCGACGGTGCCGGCACCTGGACGCCGTACACCGCGCCGTTCGCGGTGGCCACTGACGGCACCCATACGGTGGCGTTCCGCTCGACCGACAAGGCGGGCAACGCGGAGGCGGCGAAGTCGACGTCGGTGAAGGTCGACGCCACCAAGCCGGTTCTCGATGCCACCCAGTCGCCGGCGACGCCCAATGGGGACAACGGCTGGTATACGTCGGCGGTCACTGTGACCGCGACCGCAACGGATGCGACGAGCGGCGTGGACACGGTGACGTACGACCTGGACGGCGCCACCGGCCAGGCGTACACGGCACCGGTCACGGTGTCCGGAAACGGGGCACACACCCTCGTGGTGCACGCGACCGACAAGGCCGGAAACACGGTCGACAAGTCCATTGCGATCAACGTCGACGCGACCGCTCCCGTCAGCTCGGCGTCCTTCGCTCCGGCGAACGACGCGGGTTGGCACAACGGGACGGTGCCGGTGACCATAGCCGCGACCGACGCGACGTCGGGCGTGGCCGGGTCCGAGTACAACCTCGACGGTGGCGGCTGGACCGCCTACACCGGACCGGTGTCTGTGAGCGGAGACGGCGAGCACTCCCTGCTGTACCGCTCGAAGGACAAGGCAGGCAACGTCGAGCAGGACAAGGGCGCCACGATAAAGATCGACGGTACTGCTCCGACACTGCTCGTCTCCGGTGTTGCCGACGGCCAGCTCTACGGCGACAGCCAGGACGTGCACATCTCGTGGGCCGCGACGGACGCGACCTCCGGGATCAAGAGCACGGTGGGCACTCTGGACGGCAAGCCGTACGCCAGCGGCACCGACCAGCCGTTGTACGCGCTCGTCCTCGGCCAGCACACGCTCGCGGTGACCACGAGCGACAACGCCGGCAACAGCACGACGTCGACCCTGCGGTTCTACGTCACGACGTC
>JAOPWA010000252.1 GCA_025965915.1 Dactylosporangium sp.
GCGCGATGATGATTCAGGAGACCGTGCCCAGCGGTATCGGCCTGCTGTTCACCCCGTGGCGGTTCGACCGGCCGCTGCTGCTGTCAGGTATCACCACGATGGCGGCCATCGTCTACCTGCTGTGGACGATGCGTACCCGGATCACTAGGGCCCGCCTGGCCGCTGCGGCCCTGTTCTACCTGGCGTTCGCCGCGGTCCTCGCGGTGCTGCTGATGTGACGGCACGCCAGGAGAGCCGGCCGGCGGCGTAGCGTTGTCCTATGGGCGAGACCAGGCAAGGTCTGGACAAACAGGGTCGCATCGAGCGTGGCCGCAAGCGGGTCCGCGCCTACCTGGCGGGTGAGCTGGTCGCCGATACGACCGGGCCGCTGCTGGTGTGGGAGAACCCCCATTACCCGCAGTACTACATCCCGGCAGGCGACGTGCGCGCGTCACTGGTCGCGACCGAGCACGCGCCGGGCCGTGGCGACGGTGAGGTCCTCGACGTCGTCGTCGAACGCGCGAAGGCCGCTGGCGCGGCCCGCCGCTACCCGAACTCGCCTGATCCGGAGCTGCGTGACGCCGTACGCCTCGATTTCGCCGCGATGGACGAGTGGTTGGAGGAGGACGAGCCGATCTACGTCCACCCGCGTGACCCGTACTCGCGGGTGGACATCCTGGCGAGCGGCCGGCACGTCCGGGTCGAGATTTCGGGCGTCACCGTGGCGGAGTCCCGGACGCCCCGGATCCTCTTCGAGACCGGCCTGCCGCCGCGCTACTACCTGCCACTGTCGGACCTGCGGCTCGACCTGCTACGCGCGTCGGACACCCAGACGCACTGCCCGTACAAGGGGACCGCGGCGTACTGGTCGATCGAGGTCAACGGTCGGGTCCACGACGATCTGATCTGGATCTACCGCACGCCGCTGCCGGAAAGTCAGAAGATCGCGGGCCTGGCCTGCTTCTACAACGAGAAGGTCGACCTCTTCGTCGACGGGATGCCCGAGTCCTCCTGACGATCTTGGGTACCGGTACTCGCTCGCGCCGGTACCCAAGATCGTGTCAGGCCAGGACGTAGCCATCACGTGTATGCGCGAGCCGGCAGCCCAGCATCGCCAGTTTGCGGTCAAGTGATGCGAGGTACGGGTCGAGGATCGCCGACCCGCCGCCGAAGTCGTACCCCCACACGTGTTGGAGGAGGCCCACCCGACCGAGCGGACGCCCAGGATTCGCCAGCAAGGCCGCCGCGATCCTGCACTCGGTCGGGTTGAGGGCCACCTCCCGGCCCGCGCGACGCAGCAGCCGGCCGGCCGGGTGCAGCGTCAAGCCGTTGGCCGGTGGCGGGCGGCGCACCAGCGCCTGTAGCCGCGCCAACAGTTCCGTCAACGCGAACGGTTTCATCAGGTAGTCGTCGACTCCGGCGATGACGCCGGCAGAACGGTCCGGCGTGCTGTCGCGCGCCGCCAGCATCAGTACCGGTAGCTGATGGCCTTCGGCGCGGAGCATGCGGCAGGTCTCCAGCCCATCCATGTGCGGCATCATGAGGTCGAGCACGACCGCGTCCGGGTGCTCGACACGTACCAGGTTCAGGGCGGCCACCCCGTCGCCGGCAACAGAGACCTCGTACCCGGCGAAGCGCAGTGCGCCCGACAGCGACTCCCGTACTCCGGGCTCGTCGTCGACCACCAGGACGCGCATCGCTACTTGCCCTTGGTGACCTTGGTGGCGGTGACGACGCCGTTGCCGGCCGCCGAGCCCTCGACGCTCACCTGTGCACCGGGCGCCAGGTCGGTGAGTGCGCCGTTCGCGGTCACCTGGACCGCGGTGGAGCCATTGGTTTTGACGGGCACGATCCTTCCGTCGCTGGTCTGCACGTACACGGTGTTGCCATCGACGAACTTGACCGTGCCGGCGGTGACGTTGACGGCCGGAACCACCACCGCCGAGTTCTTGCCACCGCCGGTGAGGGCCGCATTCTGGCCGCTGTCGGAGGCCGACTTACCGAAGTTCTTCTGCACCAGAGCGCCGCCCAGGAACCCGACGACGGCGAGGGCCAGCGCGGCCAGCACCAGGGTCGCAGGCGTGATGTAACGCTGCTGCGGTGAAGCCGCCGCCCGTTCGTCGCTCAGCGAGTCCGCGAACGGATCGCTCGGACCATCCACCTCTTCGGTGAAGGCCGCCATCTCTGGCTTGGCTGCCTCGTCCAGCTTGTAGACCGCGTTGACTCGACGGGTCTCGTCGATCCGGTGGGACTCTTCGATCTTCGGGATCGGGTTGACGCGGTAGGGCTCCACGGTCTTGGGTATCGGGTTGACGCGGTAGGGCTCCACAGTCCTGGGGGCCGTGGCGACCTGGGCGTTCTCCTCTACCTCGTCGTCGTAGGCCTCGTAGGTTTCCTCGGCCTTGTCGGCCACGTAGACTTCCTCGGCCTCGTCGGCCTCGTCGTCGTGGCTGTCCTCGCTGTCGTAGATCTCGTCGACATCCTCGTCGTCGTAGGCCTCGTAGACTTCCTCGGCCTCGTCGGCCTCATCCTTGTCGTAGATCTCATTCACGTCGTCGAGGTCGTCGAGGTCGTCTACCTCGTCGAGGTCACTCTCGTAGACCTCGTCCAGCTCGTAGAGTTCGTCGATGTCGTCGATATCGAGCCTCTTGACCCGCTCGACCGTCTCGACCCGCTCGACTCTTCCCACCACAGGCGCCTTGCCGTTTTCTTCAGGTCTGCCCGGTCTTACAACGCTGCTCGGCCTTTCGGCGCTGCCGAGCTTGCCGGCGATCCCGGCGCTGACCGACCCGGCCCTGTCAATGCGGCCGTTGCGCTCGCCGCTATCGGAGCGCTCGACCTGGTCGACCTGGTCGGCCCTGCCGCGCCCGTTGTTCTGCTCGGTCCTGGCGCGCGCCTCGCTCTGTTCGATCCTGCCGGCCCGGTCGGTCTGCTCGCTCCTGGCGCGTCCTTCGGCCTGCTCGGCTCGGCTGGCTCGTTGGATCCGTTGGATCCGTTGGACCCGCTGCAGCCGCTCGGCGCGGGCGTCACGTTCGCTGATGGTGGTCCGTTCGGGCTGGACTTCTCTGCCGGCCCGGTCGGTCTGGTCGGCCCTGGCACGCCGATCGGCCTGGTCGGCCCTGCCGTTGCGGTCCGCCTGCTCGGTTCTGCCGTTGCGGTCTCCCGCGCCGTTGCGGTCCGCCTGCTCGGCCCGGCCGTTCCGCTCGGCCTCGTCGACCCTCTCGATCTTGTTTGCTCTGTCGATTTCGGCAGCCCTCTCGATCCTGCTGACCTTCCCGACCCTGTCGACCTTGTTCGCGCTTTTGGTGACCCGCACGGGACGGTCGTCGGTCGGCTGAAGCTTGGCGGTGTTGGGATCGGCATGTCGCCGGCGTACGTCCATTGTGTCCTCACTCATAGCGAAGTGCGTCAATTGGTCGCAGACCCGCCGCGCGGCTGGCGGGGTAGCTGCCGAAGAAGAGTCCGATCGCGATGGACACGCCGAGCGCGAGCGCGATCGAGCCGGGCATGATCTCCGGGCGGACCCCGAGGATCGTGAACTGGCCGCCCACGATGGCCGCAACCACCCCGAGCAGGCCGCCGATGAGGCTGAGCACGGTCGCCTCCGTCAGGAACTGGGTGAGCAGCGTACGTTTCGGCGCGCCGAGCGCCTTACGGATGCCGATCTCCCGGGTCCGCTCGGTGACCGTCACCATCATGATGTTGGTGATCCCGATGCCCCCCACGAGCAGGCTGAGGGCCGCCACCGCTCCTAACAGGACGGTGAAGGTCTTCGCCGTGTCGTCGCGTGTCGCCAGCAGTTGCGACTGGCTGAGAATCCGGAACGGTTGACTGGCGGCGTTGGTGATGTGCAGCTTCTCGTTGAGAACGGTCTGGGCCTGGGACTGGGCCGCGCTGACGCGATCGGCCGCGACCGCCTGTACGAGTAGCTGGTTGAGTGGGCCGTAGCCGGTCACCGTCTCCTGTACGGCGGTAACGGGCGCGATCGCGATGTCGTTCGGGTCGGAGACGCTGGTCCCACCCTTCTCGGCGAGGACCCCGACGACCGTGAACCCGGCCCCGCCGACGGTGATCTGCTTTCCGAGCGGATCCGCCTTACCGAAGAGCTTGGTGGCTGCAGTGGTACCCAGCACCACCACCCGGCGTCGGTCCTTGACGTCATCGCTGGTGAAGGACGAGCCACGGGCGACCGTGTCGTTGACGGCCGGCAGGTAGCTCGGGGTCGTACCGACAAACTGGGCGATGGTGTGGTCGGTGCCATCGAAGTTGACCGTCTGCGCACTCGTCACGACCGGCGAGACGCTCTTGACGTCAGGGGCGGCGTTGTGGTCGCTCAACGCGTCGACGAGTTCCATCGTCAGCGAGGTGTTCTGGATCCGGGTAACCCCCGGGCGGGGACCACCGTTGGCGATGGTCAGGGTGTCGCTGCCCAGCTGCTCGATGCTCTGCTGGACCGCTTTGGCCGAGCCCTTTCCGACCGCAACCAGCAGGATCACCGCCGCGACACCGATCAGGATGCCGAAGACGGTCAATCCGGAACGCATCTTGTTCGCCACCAGGGCGCGGACGGCGAGCCTGATCGCCTCGGTGGTGGTCACGCCGGCACCGCCTTGGCGTCCGGTGTGGCGAACGGCCGGTGTCGACCACCGTAGGCGTCCCCATTCGCGAGGGGCGGCATCGGTTTGTCGCTGACCACTCTCCCGTCGAGCAGTTCGATCAGCCGGTGGGCATGCTGGGCGACCCGCTGGTCGTGGGTGATCAGCAAGATCGTGCGACCGAGCTGGTTGAGCTGGTCGAGCACGGCGAGTACCTCGGCGCTCGAGGCCGTGTCCAGATTGCCGGTCGGTTCGTCGGCGAGCACCAACGCCGGTGCGGTGACCAGTGCGCGCGCCACCGCTACCCGCTGCTGCTGCCCGCCGGAGAGCTCGTTGGGCTCGCGGTCGGCGCGGTCGGCCAGACCCACCGTCGCAAGCGCGGCGCGGGCCCGGCGACGGCGGTCCGCCGTCTTCATCCCCGCGTACGCCAGAGGAAGCTCCACATTGGCCAATACCGAGGTACGCGGTATGAGGCTGAACGTCTGGAACACGAACCCGACGCGCCGGTTGCGAACCCGGGCGAGTTGACGGTCGTCGAGGGTGTTGACGTCGACGCCGTCGAGCAGGTACCGCCCCGAGGTCTGGACGTCGAGGCAGCCCAGGATGTTCATGAGAGTTGTCTTGCCGGATCCGGAGGCTCCCATGATCGCCGCGTATTCGCCGCGCTTCACGGTGAGGCTCACTCCGTCTAACGCCTGTACCAGGGTCTCTCCCGCGCCGTAGGTCTTCACGAGATCCACGACTTCGATTACGGGGTAATCGGGGGCGCTCATCCGTTGCCTCGCGTCCCGCCGCGGTTGAGAGCGACCTGCTCGCCCGGGCTGAGGCCCGATCTGATCTCCACGAACTGGTCGCCTTCTATACCTGCTTCGACCGTACGGGTCTCCCGCCGGCCATCAGCGTGGACAACCTCGGCGGTGTGCAGATTCCCGTTGGTGCGGACGGTGGAGACCGGTATCCGCACCACGCCGTCGGCCTGCGCGACGGTGACCATCGTGGTTACCGTCTGTCCGAGGCGGATGCCGTCAGGCATCCATTCGAGGCTGACGATGACGGCGTACGAGTTGACGCCGCTTTGGGTCGTGGCTCCCGGTGAGATCGTCGTGACCCGGCCCGCCACGCGGGTCCGGGAGAGGGCCGCCCAGGTGACCGTGGCCGGCTGGTCGGGCTTGAGCCTGACGGCGTCGACTTCCGGGAAGGACACCGAGATCTGCATTTTTGTGAGGTCGGCGATCTGGATGAACGGCGCGCCGTTCATCGAGCCGCCGGTGGTGGATCCGCCGTCGGCGGTTCCTCCGTTCCACCAGTTGCCGACCATGCCGTTGACCGCGATGACGGTGCCGTCCATCGGTGCGGTCAGCGTTGTTCCGTTGGCCGCGCGCTGAGCGGCGTTGACGCTGTTCTGTGCGGTTGTCACCTGCGCCTGGGCGAAGGCGATCGTGGTGGAGTCGGAGGTTTGCGCCCGTACCCGGTTGAGACTCTGCTGGGCGGAGGTCAGGGTGGCCTGCGCCGCGCTGAGTTGCTCCTGGGCCTGGGTGGAGCTGATCTTCGCGAGGACCTGGTCTTTCTTGACCGCGTCGCCGATCTTCACGTTGAGCTCGGTCACCGTGCCCGGGATAGCGAAGCTGACGTTCGCCATCGAGCTGCTCTGTACCGTGCCGTTCGCCGACACGGTCGATATGACCTGGCCCTTCGTGACCAGACTGGTTCGGGCCGTCCCGGAGTCTGTCGTCGCGGTGTCGGCGACGGCTACGGTGCGATAGGACATGAGGACCCCGGCAAGCAGCAGCGCGACCAGGATCGCGTTGACGGCCAGGGTCGGCCGGCTCATCCGTCGTGCAGCCGGCACCTTGAGGGATAGACGTTGCAGAAGAGGTGAAAGGCGGCGCAAAAGCGGCGGGATGCGTCGCAAGACGAGCGGTAAGCGTCGCAGGAAGGACATGGCGGGAGTGCTGCCCGAAGGCACCGGAATTGAGACTCGAGCTTCCTCAAAACTCCCTGGGAGTTAATTAGATATCATTCTGATAGCATCCCGGCTATGGCGGCCGAGCGAAAGAAGATTCTCCTGCGGTTGGACCCCGTCGTTCACGACGCGGTGGCCCACTGGGCGGCCGACGAGCTTCGTAGCACCAACGCCCAGATCGAAATCCTGTTGCGCCAGGCTCTGTCTCAGGCCGGGCGCCTGCCCGATGACGTCGGGCGCATGCCTCGTAGCGGTCGGCCACCGCGCGTGAAGCCGGAGCCGGACGAAGGTGGCCGCTAGCCGTTGGCCCTTGTGGAATGGCGCACACCCTGTCGTGTTCTTCCGTGATTTACAGTGGGTTCGGGTTCATTGCCGGATATTTGTGGTGCCCACTAACGGCCAACCGGGTGACAGCTTTCCATGTGATCAATGCAGACTATGGGAAATCATGGGACCGGCCTCGCTGAGCGCGACGCTGTCCACTCTGGGCCTCTGTTTCTCCTGAGGGGAATCGTGTGACAAAACGTCATCTACTCCGCCGCTCCCTAGTGGCGGGGGTGACCGTTGCCGCGGCGACGACGGCTTTCGGTGTCGCCATTGGCAGCGCGGCGTCCGCCGCCCCCGCAAAGGGCAAGCTGCGGAGTGCCCATACCGCCGGCGCGGTGAAAGACAGCTACATCGTGGTACTCAAGGACAAGAGCGCCCAGGCTGCCACCATTCAGAGCACCGCCGCGTCGCTGGCGCGCGTCCACGGCGGCGTGGTGACGCGGACGTACACGAATGCCCTGAAGGGTTACGCCGCACGGATGAGCGAAGCGCAAGCCAAAATTCTGGCCGCGCAGCCCGAGGTGGCCTACGTCGAGCAGAACCACACGGTGAAGGCGACCGACACCCAGAGCAACCCGCCGTCGTGGGGGCTGGACCGGATCGACCAGCCATTTCTGCCGCTCGGCAACGCCTACACCTACCCGACCACGGCGAGCAACGTACGCGTCTACGTCATCGACACCGGCATCTACAAAGACCACCAGGAGTTCGGCGTTCGCGCCAGCTACGGCCAGAACTTCGCCCCGGTCAACAGCAAGGACCCCGACGTCGACCCCACGTACGGCGCCGACCCCGTCGACCCCGCCAACGCCAACGACTGCGCCGGGCACGGCACGCACGTCGCCGGCACCATCGGCGGCAACACGTTCGGCGTGGCCAAGGGCGTCTCGCTGGTTGCCGTGCGGGTCCTCAACTGCGCCGGTATCGGCACAACTGCCGGGGTCGTTGCCGG
>JAOPWA010000535.1 GCA_025965915.1 Dactylosporangium sp.
CGCTCCACGAACCGGCGCAGAGTCCAGATCGGGAGCTGGTGAGACACGCACACCGCCTCATGCCCAACGGCTGCCTCGCGGGCGGCGAGCAGAGCCTCGTACATCCGCTGCGCGATCAGCGCGTACGGCTCCCCCCAGGACGGGGTGAACGGGTCGCGCATCAGATACCAGTTGCGGGGCTGGCGCAGGGCACCGTCACCGACGGCCACCCGCTTGCCCTCGAACTGGTTGGCACTCTCGATCAGCCGCTCGTCGACCTCGACCGGCAGCTTGAACTGGGCCGCGAACGGCTCGGCGGTCTGCTGGGCACGTTCGAGCGGGCTGGCGACGACGTGGGTGACGTCATGGCCGGCCAGCGACTCGGCCGCCACCTTCGCCATCTGTACGCCCAGCTCGGACAGGCGGAAACCGGGCAGCCGACCGTAAAGGATCTTGTCGGGGTTGTAGACCTCACCGTGACGGAGCACGTGGACGACTGTCTTCGTCGGCGCGCTGCTCATCTAGCCGCCTCCGCGGCGGCGGCGCGGGCGGCGTGCGGCAGCGCCGCCTCGACGACCTCCAGCGCGGCGTCGTCGATCGCCGCCGAGACGAACCACGCCTCGTAAGCGCTCGGCGGCAGGTAAACCCCGCGGGACAGCAGCTCGTGGAAGAAGGCGCGGAACGCGTCGACGTTCTGGGTCTGCGCGTCCGCGTAGTCCACGACCTCGCGGTCAGTGAAGAAGACCGAGAACATGCTTCCCGCGTACGAGAGCGAATGCGGCACTCCAGCGGCGGACAGCGCGTCGGAGGCGAGCTTACTCAGGACGGCGGCGGTGTTGTTCAGCCGGTCGTAGACCTCGTCGGTGCAGCGACGAAGTGTGGCGAGACCGGCGGCACAGGCGAGCGGGTTTCCCGACAGCGTGCCAGCCTGGTAGACCGGTCCCGCGGGGGCGAGCTTGTTCATGACCTCGGCGCGTCCGCCGAATGCCGCCGCCGGCAGGCCGCCGCCCATGACCTTTCCGAAGGTGTACAGGTCGGCGTCGACCGGATCCAGACCCGACCAGCCGGCCCGTGACACCCGGAAGCCGGTCATCACCTCGTCGATGATGAGCAGGGCCCCGTCGCGGTGCGCGAGCTCGGCCAGTTTGGCGTTGAACCCGTCGCGGGGCGCGACCACGCCCATGTTGCCGGCCGCGGCCTCGGTGATGATCGCCGCGATCCGGCCCGGCGCGCTCTCGAACGCCCGCTCGACCGCGGCGATGTCGTTGTAGGGCAGCACGATCGTGTCAGCCGCCGCTGCCCCGGTCACCCCTGGGCTGTCGGGCAGGCCGAGGGTGGCCACGCCGGATCCGGCGGACGCGAGCAGCGCGTCGACGTGTCCGTGGTAGCAGCCGGCGAACTTGATGACCTTGGTTCGCCCGGTGTGGCCACGGGCCAGCCGGATGGCGCTCATCGTCGCCTCGGTGCCGGAGTTGACCAGCCGCACGCTCTCGACCGGAGTGCGCGCCACGATCTCCTCGGCAAGATCGACCTCACCGGGCGTCGGTGTGCCGAAGCTGGTGCCACGGGCGGCGGCGGCGGTGACGGCCGCCACCACCTCTGGGTGGGCGTGGCCGAGGATCAACGGCCCCCAGGAGGAGACGAGGTCGACGTAGCGGCGCCCATCCGCGTCGAAGAGCCAGCAGCCCTCACCGCGGACCATGAATCGCGGCGTTCCGCCTACGGCCTGGAATGCGCGCACGGGAGAATTGACCCCGCCCGGCACGATGGCGCGAGCGCGGTCGAAAAGAGCCTGGGAGGCCGGCGCGTCAGCCGGGTATGTCTCTGTCACGGCTCCATCATTGTGGCAGCCGGAGCGCCCTCCTCTCCCGGCGCCCCTCCACCGGCGCGCGCAGTTCCGGCAGCGATAGGCGCTCATCGAGCGGTGCCGCGCTCCACGACTGGTGCCGGGGCAGGACGACCAGGTTAGGCTGACGGGGTGGAACGTCCAGATCTATCCATCTCGGTCCAGCAGAGCCCCACCGAGGCGCACCTGACGCTGGCCGGGGAGATCGACATGTCCACGGTCGGACGGTTGTCGACCGTCATCGGCGAACTGCTCAATCCGGCACCGCCGCGCGTCGTCCTCGATCTCGGGGCGGTCACCTTCTGCGATTCGCAGGGCCTCGGCACACTGGTCGTGCTCAGCCGCAGGGCGTCGCTCGCGCAGAGCGTCCTGGTGCTGGTCAATGTGGGTGACTTCCTGCTGCGGGTGCTCGAGATCACCGGCCTGCGCGGGGCTTTGATGATTCAGGAGACGACCGCCTGACGGCCCGGCGCGATCCTGGCGCACGGACCGATCCGCTCGAGATGGTGCGTGATCAGAGCACGCGGCGGCGAGCCCGTGCGAGCACGTTCGCCGCCTTCTCCACCTGCGTACGAGCGGTCTCGCCATCGGTCGCGGCCGCCGATTTGAGCAGCGCGGACGCCTCGTCGATCGCCACGCCGGCGGCCCGCAGCGCGGACTCGCGGGTACGGGTCGCCTCCGCCTGCGCGTGCAACTGCTGCGTCTTCGTCCACAGCTCCACGAACACGGAGACCTTCGCGCGCAGTACCCAGGGGTCGAATGGCTTGGACAGGTAGTCGACGGCACCCACGGCGTACCCCCGCAGCGCCAGCTGGGAGTCACGGTCCGCGGCGGTCAGGAAGATGATGGGTATGTGCCGGGTACGCTCCCGCCGCTTGATGTGACGGGCCGTCTCGAAACCGTCCATCTCCGGCATCTGGGCGTCCAGCAGGATCAGCGCGAAGTCGTCGACGAGGAGTTGCTTGAGCGCCTCTTCGCCGCTGTTCGCGTTGACGGTCTGGACCGGCAGCCCCTGCAGGATCGCCTCAAGTGCCAGCAGGTTGTCCCGCCGGTCGTCAACCAGCAACACCTTCGCCATCTGGCGCTCGGTGGAGGTGGACACTCGCACTCCTTCTCGTGATTCGGCACAGCCTCAGACCCGAGGCTGTGCCGGTTCGCGCGTTATACCGCCCGGCCCTCGCCGTTGATCCACGCCGCCATGACCTCCAGCAGTTCATCGAGGTCGACCGGCTTGGTGATGTAGTCGGTGGCGCCGGCGGCGAGGCTGGACTCCCGGTCGCCCGGCATCGCCTTCGCCGTCAGGAAGACCACCGGCAGGTCGGCGAAGTGCGGATTGCGTCGGATCAACCGGGTCGTCTCGTTGCCGTCCATGTCCGGCATCATCGCGTCCATCAACACGATGTCGACCCCGCCGTGCTCGCCGAGGAGGCGTACGCCATCCGTTCCGTTGTCGGCGTAGAGCACGTGCATCCCCTGTAGCTCCAGTGCGCTGGTCAGGGCGAACACGTTGCGTACGTCGTCATCGATGATCAGCACCGTGGCGCCGTCGAGTTGCCGGGCCGCGGGGCTGGCCAGCCGCTCCTGGGAGTTGACCGGACGGATCATCGGCGGGCCGGGACGTATCGCCGGCATGGCGAACGGGCTGCCATAGAGCTGGATGGCCGCGGCGGGGAGCGTGTCCATCGGCAGCGTTTCCGGCAGGTACAGGGTGAACGTCGATCCGACGCCGACCCGCGAGGAAACCTCGATCATGCCGCCCAGCAGGCGAGCGAGCTCGCGGCTGATCGACAGACCCAGACCGGTCCCGCCGGACTTGCGGCTGGTCGTACAGACTGCCTGCTGGAACGCCTCGAAGATCAGGTTGAGCTTGTCGTCGGAGATGCCGATCCCGGTGTCGTTGACGGTGAACGAGATCACCCGCTGGGCGCCGTCGAGCGTCGGCATCCGGTACACCTTGCCTTCGGGTCCGGCGGCGATCTGGAGGGTGACCGACCCGCTGTCGGTGAACTTGACCGCGTTGGAGACCAGGTTGCGCAGGACCTGCTGCAGCCGCTGGGCGTCGGTGATCACGACCGGCGGCAGACCGATGTCGGTCGCGACGATCAGGTCCAGGCCCTTCTCCTGCGCCTGCGGTCCGAATGCCTGCTCGACGTACGAGCGGATTTCGCTGAACAACACCTCGCCCGGCTCGACGTCCATCCGGCCCGCCTCGATCTTGGACAGGTCGAGAATGTCGTCGA
>JAOPWA010000559.1 GCA_025965915.1 Dactylosporangium sp.
CAGGCAGATGGTGGCCTTCGAACAGGTTCTCTACAACGCCGCGTTCGTCGTCCTGGCCGGGCTCGGCGTCCTCGCCGCACGGCGATCCCGTCGCGTCGCCGTGGTGCTGGCCGCCGCTGTGGTGGTCTTTCCCGCCTACCACCTCTACATCGGCAACAGCGTCAGCGCGCTCAAGCACGCGGTCTTCGGCATCGTGCTCGCCATGCCGGTCATCGGCCGGGGCCTCGCGGCGGCCGCTGGCCGTGCCTGGTGGCGGCGTGGCCTGGCAGCGCTTGGGGTGCTGGGATATCTCGCCGTCGGTGTCGTCCAGGTCAGCCGGCTCGACCACGGATGGGTGGACGCGCGCCCCGGCGCTCGCTATCTCGCCGAGCACATGCGCATGGGCGACACGCTGCTCGTGCCGAACGCCTGGCAGATCCTCCCGTACCTCTACGGGACGACGGTCAGCGACCCGAACACGGTCACCGATGCGTACGACCTCCTGAATGTTCGGCAACCTTTGGATCTGTGCCAAGTGGACTGGATCGTCAACACGGTCAACGACAACTCCTGGCCGCAGGACGTGATGGCGCGCATGGCGGCCTGCGGCACGTTCACCGAGGTCTTCCGGTCCGAGTCCGCCATGACCAATCTCGGCAGCGACTACCGGTACGTCACCTACGAGGGCGCATTCGTCGTCTACGAGAACACGGGGGCCAAGCGATGAACGGCCGAGGCGACGAAACCGTTCGATTTCCATCGATCCAGGATCCCTGGTTACCGCCCGCCCAGGCGGAAGACGGTGACACCGTACTGCTGCCGCGCATGCGTGCGGGCGCGGGCGAGCGGGCCGTGTCCCGGCAACGACAAGGCCCGGGTGACCACACCGTACGGCTGCCGCCCGTGCGTGCGAGTGCAGGCGAGCGGGTGGTGCCCCTGCCACGACATTGCCTGAGTGACCACACCGTACGGCTGCCGCCGGTGCGTACGGGTGCGGGCGAGATGACCATCCCAACCATCGCTTCGCCGCGAACCTGGACGGTGCCCCGGCAGCAGTCGCAGTATGGCCGGCCGTTCGCTGCCCCTGCCCTGCCTCAGTTCAAGCGACCGGCGAAGCGCCGGTGGGCGGTACGGACCAGTGGCATGCTGCCGGTCACCGACCGGCAGCTGGCCGAGGAGATCGCCGGCCTCGCCCGGGTACGGCGGATCCGATGGGCGGGCCTGGCCGTCGTGGCGTGCGCCGCCTGGTATCTGCCGTGGCTCGTCAGCAGCGCGAATCCTGCCGTTCCGTGGCTTGCGTGGCCGTTCATCGTCGCGAACGTAGCGTTGGTGCTGGCCGTGATGCTCTCCTGGATCAACAACTGGTGCCGATCGGCGGGACCCCCGATCGAGGTCGTCGCCGGCGCCGAGCCTATGGTCGCGGTCATCATCCCAACGGCGGGCGAGCCGATCGCCATGCTGCGCCGGACGCTGCTTTCAGTGCTTGACCAGGTTTGGCCGGACGACAAGCTGTGCGTTCTGGTCGGCGACGACAGCCTCCGGGTCGAAGTGTGGGCGCTCGTCGACAGACTGCAATGGGAGTATCCGACCGTTCGCTTCCTCCCGTACCATCCGCCGCCGCGCGGGTCCGCCGACCGGCGGGGCGATGCGAAGGCGGGCAACCTCAACGAAGCTCTGAAGGTCCTGGACGCCCACCACATCGCCGCAGAGTTCATCGAGACCCGCGACGTGGACGACATGGTCGGCGACCCGATGTTCCTGCGCCTCACAGTCGCGCAGATGCTCGCCGACGGGCGCGTCGCGTACGCCCAGACCATCAAAGAAGCGCTCGTCGCGCCCGGCGACCCGTTCGGCAACAACGACCCGATGTTCTACCGCGGCAGCATGTTTGCCCGGCACGCCAGCAACGCCGTGTTCCCGTGCGGATCCGGCGTCGTCTGGCGACGACGGGCCCTCGAGGACATCGGCGATTTCCCGGCGTGGAACCTGGTGGAGGACTTGCAGTCCGGCATCGAGGCCCTGCGGCGCGGCTGGCGCGGTGCATACGTGCCGATCATCGGTGCCGTGGGACAGACTGCGCCGGAGGACATTCCGAATGTCTACAAGCAGCGCGGCACATGGGCCATCGACACCGTGAGGCTGCTCGTCTACGGCTCGATGCGCGGACTTACTCTGCGGCAGCGCCTGCAGTTCCTCGAACTCGGCGTCTTCTACTTCTTAAGCGTGGCGAACCTGATCTGCTTCGTCACGCCCGCGGTCGGGCTGCTGTTGGGAACGTATCCCGTCGTCGGCACCAACGCTGAGTACGCTGCACACTTCTGGCCGGTCACCGTGGCGATCGAATTCTTCCTGATCACACTCAACGGCCGCGCCAGGTGGGAAAGCCTGTTCCGGACCCGGCAGATGTGGGCTGGCCTTGCCCCGATCTTCGTCGTCGCGATCTTCAAGGCGTTGGTGAACGGACCGAACCGCAAACCGGTCTACAAGGTCACCCGCAAGTCGCACGAGTACGCGTGGTACTGGCGGGCGACCCTACCCCAAGCACTGATCCTGGTCCTGCTCGTCGCCGCGATTGTGAAGTCCGTGCTGACGAACTCGATCCTGCAAAGCCTGGATTTGGGCAGTGCCTACTGGGCGACGCTGGGTATCATCTTGATCGGTTCGTTTCTGAGTAAGAGCTGGTTCGGCCTGCGGCGTACTCGCCGCTGAAGCGGCTCAAGGAGCCCGCAGCTTAGATCGCCTCGCGAGCCTGGTTGGACTCTGCCTGAGGCTGTGCGTGCCGAAAATGCCGTCCATTCAGGTGAAGCGGTATGTCGGTATTCGTGGAGGATGCCGCCGAGCCGACCACGTCGTCGGATGTCGAGGTGGTCGAGTCGGTCCGGTTCGGCGATCGGTTGGGGGAGTGGGCGTAGGGGTGCCGCGGCGTGGAGCGTGCAGTGGGGCCGGTGCTCGTTGTAGGAGGTTCCGTACTCGCGCAGCGCGTGCAGGAGGTGCGCCCGTTCACGATGAGAGTTCGGTCGAGCAGTTCGGCTCGGCATGAGCGCACCCACCGCTCGATGATCGCGTTCATGCGCGGCATGCGGATGCCGGTCTTCACGATGGTGATGTCCTCGCTTCGAAGACCGCGCCGAAGCGGTGGTGTATCTGCTGTCGCGGTCGCGGATCAGGTACTTCGCCGTGGCGCCGGAGTCGCGGAGGTCCATGACCAGGTTGCGGGCCAGTTGTGTGGTCCAGGCCGCGGTGGGGTGGGCGGTGGCGCCGAGGATGCGGACGCGGCGGGTGGCTTGTTCGACGGCGAAGACGTACAGCCGTGCGCCGGTCAGTGTTCGGGTTTCGAAGAAGTCAGCGGCGAGGATCGCGTGGGCTTGGCTGCGCAGGAACGCGGGCCAGGTCTGGCGCTCTCGGCCGGGAACGGGATCGATACCGGCATCCTTGATCTCCCAGACCGCCGACGGGGCGACATTGATGCCGAGGGCGGCCAGTTCGCCGTGGACGCGCCGGTAGCCCCAGCTGGCGTTCTCCTCCGCCAAGCGGAGGACCAGGCTCTTGATGCTGCGAACGGTGGGCGGCCGGCCCGGCCGTTTATGGCGGGACGCCTTCGCGTGCCGGCGGCGCAGGAGGTCTCGATGCCAGCGCAGGATGGTGTCCGGGGAGACGATCAGGTGTAGTTGCCGCAGCCTGCGGCGGGGACGTCGGTGTCGCTCATCGGTAGCAGCCGTATGGCGGTGAACAAGCTTGTGAGTGCCAGATAGGGCAGTCGCAGCAGCACGATGGGTCATCCTGGCGGGTCCAC
>JAOPWA010000577.1 GCA_025965915.1 Dactylosporangium sp.
GCCGCTCAGGACTTGAGGACCGAAGCGGCCCACGACCTGTACCAACGGTTCATGGGATGGCTCAAGCAAAAACCCAAGCCTCATGAGGACCAGGAACCCTAGCCTCGACGGTTCACCAGTAAATGGATGGCCGCTGTCGACCGACTCGGCTGTACCCAAGACAGTGCAATGGCCCGATCTTGGTTCTCGAACGGACTGCTGAGCTGCTGAAAGTACCTGGAGCGGGCGGAGGGAATCGAACCCTCACTGTCGGCTTGGAAATCTCACATGGTCACGTTTCGGGCCCCTCGGCGGGGCTGCGGTCCGTGTTGGCGTACCCGAGCCGCGTTGATCTATCAACACACCGTCCAAGTGCAAGACAAGGAGATCGCGGACGCGCTCAGCGGGCGCATCACGCGGGAACACGATCGGGCACGTAACGGGCACGGCACGCGCAGGTGGTCATCAGCGTAAATGAGTTGCCCAGGCAGCCGCGCTGCTCGCAAGATCTGCCCATGACCACGATCATCGCCTTCCTGCCGCTGACCTCCACCGCCCGACGGGTGCGAGTCCAGCAGCAGCCCGGCCGAACGCGGAGGCCGACTGTCGCTCGCTCGTGATCGCCGCTCTGGTCTCCGGACTTCTCGCTGGCTATGGCATCGCCATGCCAGTGGGAGCAGTCGCGACATATCTGGTGGCCCTCACGGCTCGGACATCTCTGAAGATCGGCGCTTCCGCCGCACTTGGTGTCGCGACCGCAGACGGTCTCTATGCGCTGATCGCCGCAATCGGAGGCTCCACGCTCACCCACGTCATCGAGCCGATCATGCTTCCCCTGCGATGGGCCTCAGCCTTGGTGCTCATCGCGCTGGCGGCCCGAAGCGGCGCCACGGCGGTCAGTCAGTACCGCAAGCGGACGACGGCAACCCGGCCCGATGAGGCTCCTGTCAGCCCTGCACGGGCCTACATGGGGCTAGTGGGGATCACGATGATAAACCCCACCACCGTGATCTACTTCGCGGCGATCGTGCTTGGCAGCCAGACCGCAGCGGCTTCGAATCACCAGGAACAGGCCGTGTTCGTCCTCGCTGCCTTCGCCGCGTCCGCCAGTTGGCAATTGATTCTCGCCGGCGGCGGAGCATTGCTCGGCCGAGCCCTGACCGGCAGTCGCGGGCGACTCATTACCTCCATGGCCTCCAGCACGCTGATCACCGCACTCGCCATCCACCTGCTCACCTCGGCGTCCCGCCCGCCGCATTGATCGACCAGCACGGCAACCTAGAAGCCCCACTGCAAGTAGGTTGCGGCTACTTCACCCATGCGCCTTCGCCCAGCGCTATCCAGCGTTGGCCGGCTTGCAGGCCACAGCATGTGACTCTTCGCTGTGGACGATCGTTACCCAGGTTGAAAGCCGAACGGCATGAGGAACGGGAAGTAGGCGGTCCAAATCGCGACCGGCTGACCATTGCGCATCGGCTGATCGAGCAGATCGTGCGCAGTGAAATAGATTGTCGCAAGCGTCGACAGCGCGAGCACCGCCACAAGCACGTACGTGACGACAGTTGACCCGATCCTGGCGCGCCTGCGAGACAGACGCAGGACGCTCCGGGCAAGCCACCACCCCAGGGCCGCTCCGAGCAACCAGCCAACAACGGTGAGCAACTTTACGCGCGGGGGTGTGAAGCGCCATACCCATACCTCAATCGAGTCGCCGGGTGGCGCGGTATAGGTGCCGCTCGGACTGAACTCCCATTCCATGACCAGGTCGCCGCGGCTCGCGACGAAGAAGCCGCCTCCTTGCACGGCGCTGGAGTCCACCTTGGTTCGCCAGCCGGCCCCGGCCAACCGCTCGCGGGCCTTGTCGAATGCATCTCGTGAGGTCGCACCGTCACGGATGTACACCTGTTGCTGTCCAGGCAGATTGTCAGCGCCCGGCTGCTCGACGAAGTGGACGTCGTGTACATCGTCGTGCCATCCAATCGATGCGATCGGCGCGTCTGGCAGGCCCATCCGCAGAGCGGTCGTCGCCTCTGCGACGGTCGGTGAAGGTGTCACCATGCGCCAGCCGGCAAAGCTGGCCGCCGCCGCGGTAATCGCACCCACGGTAAGGGCTACGAACACCATGAAGGCTGTCGCGCCGACACGCCGAACCATCATCTTGTACGCCCTTTGCCGAAGAGCCGCGATCGTAGCGCCGAACCCCAAACGTGGTCGCCCAGATCCGCAGAGCCTCGATCGTGATCTGTCACGTCCCCAATGGGCTGCGGTCTCGTCTCGACACCGGCCACTGTGCACCCGACGGTGAATCGGGTCTCCCCGTCGTACCTCCCCGCCATCCCGCCTGCGGTCGACCCGCCCACTGGGCCGGATCTTGCCAGGGGGAGGCCCGGGACGTCTTGCGGCTCACGACTGAAGATCGCGCCCGTCGGCCTGGCGGGCACGTACTAAAACTTCCCTATCTGCACGCATCATAGGTAAGATGAGGATCTATGGAGCGTGAGTGGCATTCGGTGGAGCAGGTCGCCGAGCGGCTCGGCCTGCACGTGCGCACGGTGCGCGGCTACATCCGCGACGGCCGACTGAAGGCCGTCCGCATCGGCAAGCAGTACCGCATCGCACAGGCCGACCTCGACGCGTTCACCGGCCGGCCAGCCGACGCTGCCCGGCCACGGGTGGAGGTGTCCACCATTGTGGAGTTCGACGGCATCGGGGCGACGGCAGCCGACCGATTGAGCACCCTGCTCGTCGCCGGCGCCCAGTTGCCGTGGGACACCACGGAGCCGCTGCGCATCCAGGCGGTATACGACGACGCGCGCGCCCGACTCAAGGTCATCATCCTGGGCGGCGTCGCGGCCACAGCGGACGTCCTGCAGACCATCGACGACATTCTCGGAGCGGAGAACGGCATGTTCCTGACAGACCCCGACGGCCCGGCGACGCGCCGTGGCTGACCTCGTGACCGAGTGCGGAGGCGTGCCCGTTCTCGTCTGCGGCGACGAGGGCGCGCCGATCGCCAGCACGCAGGATGCGCTCGACGTGATCGGTGCCGCCTTCTCCCGGGCGGCCGTCGTGGCCGTCCCAGTCGGCCGGTTCGACGAGCGGTTCTTCACCCTGCACACCGGCCTGGCTGGGGAGATCATGCAGAAGTTCGCCAACTACCAGATGCGCCTGGCGGTCGTCGGCGACATCTCCGCGCATGTCGCGGCCAGCACGGCGCTACGCGACCTGGTGTTCGAGTCCAACCGGGGCAACCAGGTCTGGTTCGTCGCCGACCTCGACGAGCTCGACACCCGCCTGGGCTGACTGTCCGCCGGGGACAGTGATCGCACATGAGGTCAGGCGGTCAGTTTCGGTCGGTCCGGCTCGTCAGCGGGGTCGGCGAGCTGCAGCAGGGTCGAGCGCAGGCCCGGCCGGCAGCGTCGTGACGAGTTCGGCGGGCAGGCGTACCGGCGTGACGCCGGCGTAGCCGAGCCGGCCCAGCACCTCGCGGTTGGCGATCGCGTAGCGGGTGCCGCTGTCCGTGACGAGGCTGAGTGTGCCGTTGGTCGATGTGGCGCTCGACATCGCCTCGACGATCACGCCGCGGCCGTGGCGGATCGCGATCTTGTTGGCGAGCACGGCGCCCGTAGCCGTCACGCCGGGGCTGTCGGTAACGGTGAGGTCGTTGTCGATGGTCGTCGCGTCGAGGAGGACGCGGGTGCCCGACCCGGTGGTGTTGCGGACGCTGACGCACATCGATGCGCTGGGCGTCAGCGCCTTTGGCGTGGTCTTTGGCAGTGCGGCGCCGTTCTCGGCGAACAGTTTGGTCCGGGACCGGGGTATGGCCGCGTACGCGGTGATGCTCAGCTCTGCGGGCTGCTGGCCGGCGGCGCCGGACTGGGGGTCGGCCGCGAGCAGGTTGGCCTGTGCCTCGCTGATCTCGAGCAGGCCATCGTCGAGAACCACGCCGTAGGCGCGGGTACCGCCGGGAGCCGTGGCCGTGTAGAGCTGGCCGACCTTGGCGCCGGGGACCGTTTTCGACGCCTGACCACGGCCGCCTGGTATGGCGGGCGCCCGTATGTCGGCGCCCGAGGGCAGGGCGTTGAGGACGGCTGGCGCCACGGTGGTCGGGCTGCCGGTCATGCCCAGTGCGGTCAGCGCGAGTTGTGGCTGGGGGAGCGCGAACTTGTGGCCGTTGTAGATCAGGTACTGCCGGCCGTCGGGGAGCGCCGCGAGCAGCGCCTCGGGCGCCGCATTGTCGGCCGGGGCGAGGACGTGCCCGCCGCTGCCGCCACCGATCACGAGCTGGCTTGTCGGGGTGGCCGATGCGGCGTCGTGCTGGGAGCAGACCACCCAGGGGTCGGTCAGCAGGTCCCCGCGTGCGGGCAACGAGCTGGGGGCGTCGGCGATGCCCAGCCGGGCGCCTCGCGGCGCGGCGCTCAATGCCTGTCGGGTCATGGTGACCGGGTGCGGGCTCGATCCGGACGTGAGGAGCAGCCCCGACGCATAGTTGAGCACCGGGTGCAACTTCTGATCGTCGGCGAGGTACACGTAGGTCGCGCCGGAGTCCTTCTCGATGAACACGGCACTCTCGTCGCGCCAGCTCTTGCCCGTGTCACCGGTCAACTTGGCGTAGACGGCCAGCCCGCCCGCGATGAGCAGGGAAACCATCAGTCCGACCGCAGCCGCGGCGGAGACACCCCTAAACGGCGACTGAGTCTGGTCGGGATCGTGGGTGATCAGTGCCGTCACAACCCGCTGCGTGGAGAACTGGGCCGAGTGCAGCTGATCCTGCCGTGACGGCATGAAACCTCCCCAAGTCGCCGGCGCTGCGCGGCGAGCATACGGCAGTCGACCACCCGTGCAGAGTCCCATGCCTGGCCACCACCCGCGGCGCCTGGCGGCTTCCCGCCACACCGGCGGACATCGACCACCGCAATATGCATGAAAGTCGCTGGCGAGGACATGATTTACTGGGCCGGAATAGAACATCATCAATGCCGACATGACGTCCCCGGTATCGGCTACGCCGGCGCCGACGGTGAAGGCCGCTGGCGCCAACTGCTGGGCGTACACGTTCAGCTACTACTGGAAAGATGCCGCTGGTTCCCAGTGCAACGGTGGCGGCAACGGCCAGTTTCGTCACCGGGCCGTGACCGACTGCAATGACAGGACAACCCACACCCACTACGGCGACTGGGTGGACATTACGCACAAGTCCACGGCCGTGTGCTACGCGTGGCAAACCCGTACCTGGAACGGGATGGAAACGAACGGCAGGTAGCCGTCCGTAAGCTGACACCACGTCCGGTAAGGCCTCAATCCGTGATCTGGGTGGGGCCTTACCTCTCCCGTTGGACCGGTCGGCCGAGATCTTCGTACTGCCGCCGCCGAGGATCACGGCGCCCTAGGCCACGGAACTCCCGCCTGCGCTCGCGTATCTCGCCCTGAACGTCCCCACTGCGGCGCACACGGTGGCCGTGCTTGCGGATACGTCGATCGAAGAGGGCCGCCATGCCGATTACGAGGCCCGTGATAACACCGACGGTCACCCAAACCCAGCCCATAGACACCCCCTCCATTCGCGGCTTCCGATCATGCAGCAGCGCTCACCGTACTGGCTCCCAATCAACCCGGCCATCCGCCGTCGAGCCGCCGCTTCACGACCGGCTGTAGCTGTGGCTGGGCTCGCTGTAAGCCGGCGCGCTGACCAACACCATCGCCGCCCCCGCCTTCACCCGCAGATCGCCGATGCGCTCGGCCGGTTGATCGAGCAGTCGCGCGACACCAAGTCGTCGTCTGCCGACGCCTGCGAGACCGGGGGCATGGAGAGGCACGCGAATCCTGATGGGCACGTAGGGGCACGCCACCGAAATAGGGGTCAAAACGACGAAGGCCCAGGTCCGGGAAACGTTCCGGTGACCTGGGCCTTTGTCTGTGGAGCGGGTGACGAGAATCGAACTCGCACTGTCAGCTTGGGAATTGCACATGATCGCGTTTCCAGCGGTCGCCAGACAGGCTCAGGACGGCATCAAGTGGCCCGCGGTTACGCCCGTTGCCCTCCGTAATGGCCCGCCGGGGTCACGCTGCTGGTCGCTCCTGCTCCCAGGGGTACGGCATCGCACGTAACCGCTCGACATGAGCTTGGTGGCGGCGCTGCCGTTCGACGTCGCCAGCCGCACCAGCTTCATCAGCCCACGCCTGCACCTCGGCAATACGGGCCTCATGCTCGACCCTCAGCGCATCTCAGAGTGCCTGTATGTGCGGGTCAACGCTCATGGTCAGCCTCCTAGCCGTTCATCGAGTCTACCGAGTTCGTACCGGCTGCCTTCGATTCTGGCCCGGTAGAAGGCCTGATGAAGGGCAGCCGCGAGGGTTACGAACTTGCGAGGCTTGTTGCCGGCGAAGAAGCGACCCGACGAGTCGGACGACGGGAGCCGCCGGTTACGCCCGGCCTGGTGGACCTTGGCCGACCCGGAGGGCAACGAGGTCGACATCGCCAGCTGGAAGGGGCGGGAGTGACCGCTGAAGCAGTCGCTCGAGGCGGTTCAGTCGGGCAGGACGAGCTCCAGGTCGAGCCAGCGAGCCAGGTCCCTGATCTCGCGGTCGATCGCCGCCGTCATGGCGTTGCTGAACGGCACGTCCCGGTGAACCGCCGCGACGCGGAGTACCCCGGCCTTGTGGTCGGCCCGGGCGTCGAGCTTCCCGACCAGCCGGTCGCTGTACAGGATCGGGAGGGCGTAGTAGCCCCACCGGCGCTTGGTGGCGGGCTTGTACATCTCCAGGTGGTAGTCGAACTCGAACACGTCGTTCATGCGCTTGCGGTCGTGGAGGAGCCGGTCGAACGGCGACAGCAGGGCCGCACGGCCTGCGACGGGCTGCCCGAGCAGCGCCGGGTCGACCCGCCACTGGCCGCGGACCCCCTCGACCACGGCCGGCTCGCCGGCCTCGCCGACGTCCAGCGGCTCGACCGGGCGCACCGGCCCACGCGACCGCGCGATGCCGAGCGCGCTCAGTCGGCCGCTCCTTCGTCAGCAACTGGGCCCGCACGGCGATGCGGCGAGCGTCGGTGCGGCTGAGCTCGTGGACCGTGGCCATGCCGCGAGCGTAGAGGCGCGCACCGACGATCTCGGGCAGTGTCGGACCTGGTGTCGTGCGCGACGAGTCAGACGTCGACGGCCAGACGCACCGTCACCGTGTCGCCCACGTCGATTCCCTCGGCCTTCCGCACCAGGTCCTTCAACGGCACGACGTACCCCCCGTTCTTCGGGAACAGTGAGGTCGTCCACCGGGTCGATCCGATCCCGACCTCGACCGGGATCATGCCCCAGCCGTACGTCACCTGTGCCGACGTCGCCCGAAGCTCAGCGCTCTCGTCCTCGGGCACGGTGACGACGTGGTACGGCGAGGGTCCCCTCCAGAACCACACCACGCCGCTGAACTCCAGGTCCACCCGGTCAGCATAGGCACGGTGACCCCGGCAGACCTCCAGGCCCGACTACCGCATAGGTAGCCCGTCGGAGTCCGGCACTGGACGCAAGAACATCGAGAGCCTCCGAGACCTCAAGAGATACCCGTCGACGCGCTCATCGACAGTTGAGGATGGGGATGGCGTCCCCAGTCCGACGCGCGCTTCGCGGCAATGAGGTCACTGAGGGGTGGGACGTTGTCATGGAGACTCGGATGCCGGTTGGGGATTTTGCCGGTCGCGTGCGTCGGCGTGCCAACTGGCGAGCAGGCGTAGGGCGGTGTGGGCGGGCGAGCCTGGCTGCGCGGTGTAGGTGACCAGGGTCTGGTCGGGGGCGTCAGGCACTGCGAGCGCCTCGTAGGCGAGGCTGAACTCGCCGACGACCGGGTGGTGGAAGTGCATGGTGCCGTGCGGCTTGACCCACACGTCGTGGTCTGCCCACCACTGCCGGAACTCGGCGCTTTTCAACGACAGCTCGCCGATGAGGTGGGCCAGCTGGGGGTCGTCTGGGTGCAGGCCGGCGTGCATCCGCAGGCCGCCGAGGGTGTCTCGGGCCTTCTGTTCCCAGTTGACCCACAGGTTGCGGGCCATCTCGTCGAGGAAGATCAGGCGTGCCATGTTGCGCTCCTCGGGCGGAAGCGCGTCGAGGTCGACCGTGAGCAGGGCGCTGGCCAGGTCGTTCCAGGCGATCACGTCCAGCCGCCGGCCGAGGATGTAGGCCGGCACGTCGTGCAGAGCGTCGAGCAGCCATTGCTGGCTCGGCCGGACCGGCTGCGGGCGGCTGGCCCGCCGCTGCCGCCGGGCAGGCCTGGCCAGGTTGTGCAGGTGCGTGCGCTCGGCGTCGTCTAGGCGCAGCGCGGTCGCAACAGCGTTCAGGATCGACTCGGAGACGTTCTGTAGCCGGCCCTGTTCCAGGCGCACGTAGTAGTCGACGCTCACCCCGGCCAACTGGGCCAGCTCTTCGCGCCGCAACCCCGGCACGCGGCGCCGGCCGACGAAGAACGGCAGGCCGGTGTCCTCGGGCCGCAATCGCGCGCGACGGGATCGCAGGAACTCACTCAACTCGGCACGAGCGTCCATGCCGTCCAGTATCACCTCGCCCGCGCGGTTGCAGCCTGGTCCTGCCAGACCCAGGAACCCCAGACCAGGGGACGAGTCGAACCCTGGGCCGGGCACGTCCCGGGGCACACGCTGGCTGCACACCACGATCCAGGGAGCAGACATGATCGAGACCATCCTGGCCGGCGTCGCTGGCGTCGTCGCGACCCCGATAGCCGGGGGCCTGGTCTATCGCGCGATGCGCCGGAGCCGGGTCGCGAAGACCCTGGCAATCGCGACTGCCAACGGCATCGTCGAGGAGCGTTTCGTGAGCATCGGCGGGGTCGACCAGTGGATCGGCATCCGCGGCGAGGACCGCGACAACCCCGTGATACTGGTGGTGCACGGCGGGCCGGGCTCGCCGTACTCCATCTTCACGCCGCTGCTGCGGTCCTGGGAAAAGCACTTCACGGTGGTCCACTGGGACCGGCGCGGCGCCGGCAAGACCCTGGGCCGCAACGGCAAGGCAGGCTGCGGCGAGTTGACCTTCGACCGGATGGTCGCCGACGGGATCGAGGTCACCG
Source organism: Dactylosporangium sp. (assembly GCA_025965915.1). GTDB lineage: Bacteria > Actinomycetota > Actinomycetes > Mycobacteriales > Micromonosporaceae > Planosporangium. The sequence continues at coordinate 9,049 of JAOPWA010000577.1, forward strand.
AGTTCCTGTGCCGCCATCTACGCAAGGACAAGGTGATCCTGCTGGCCGGGTCGATGGGCACCCTGATCGGGGTCCCCCTGGTCCAGCGCCGACCCGACCTGTTCAGCGCCTACGTCGGCACCGACCAGTACGTCAACATGGCCCACAACGAGTCCCAGGGCTATCGGATGACCCTCGACCGGCTACGCGCCGCGGGCAACGCCAAAGGAGTCGCCGCGCTGGAGAAGATCGGTGCCGATCCGTCGCGGTGGGACGTGCCCGCCTGGGGCGCGAAGATGAACTGGACCATGAAGACGGACCCGGTCAAGCCGAACGCCGTGACAAAGCTGCTGTTCCCGCTCGCCCTGACCTCGCCGATCCACTCCCTGCGCGACGTCGTCCATTACGGCACCGGGTTCAGCTACTCGCAGAGGAAGATGTTCGACGAGTTCATGGCGTACGACGCCCGCCGCTACGGTACCCGTTTCAACGTGCCGTTTTTCATCTTCCAGGGCGAGACCGACGTGCTGACCCTGACCACCCTGGCTCAGGAGTACTTCGCCGAGGTCGAGGCCCCGACCAAGGCACTGGCAGTCATCAACAACGCCAGCCACTTCGCCGCCTTCACCGAGCCGGACCAGTTCCTCACCGAGCTGCTCACCCACGTGCGTCACCTGTGACGTCTTGTGGCAGGCCCCCGAAGAGTATTCGCTTCTGCCATTAATCCGGCACCGGTCCGTTCGCCATCCTCACCTTCCGGAAACCGTTCTGGAGCCGACGTGCGCGGTGCTGCCGCGTTAGGCACGCAAGTTGTTGACCGAAGTACTCCAGATGCCGGTCGCAGATGCGCTGCATGTGCGGCTACTTCACGACCGACGCAGGCACCGCCTGAACATCCTCACATCGACATGACCGCGCTGATCGCGGCATAAGCGGATGTCATGCCGGGCGACGGTGCCGTCCGATCTGCTTTCGACGGTCCTGGATGCGCGCGGCGTTACTGATCCTGTTGGGGTTGAACCGAGGATGCAGGCACTCGCGCGGGTGCGGCAGGCGCTCCGCCCGCCGCACCCGCGGCGGCGTGCCGGTCAGCCGTTGAGGATGCTGTACACAGTGCTTGGCGCGTCGGCGATGGTGCCCGTCGGCTTGCTGATGTTCTGGTGCGCTCCGTAGTCGCTGAACGTGATGTCCAGCGAGAGTCCGGGGTCGATGCCGCTGCCGTCGGTCTTAAGCTCACTCGGCCGGCCGTTGCCGTCCAGGGTCGCGGTGAACGGCACGGATTTCGCCTTGTCGGCGACCTTGCTGAGGGTGGCGCTGTCCGGTTCGGCGGGTCCCTTGACGGTGGTGAGGTCGATCGTGCCGCTGTAGTGCGTGGCATCGACGCGCTGCACGGTCAGGACCGCGTTCGTGATGGATGAGAAGTCGAGCAGATCGGGACTGGCCGGGTCAACCGGTAGCGCATCAGCCTTCGTGACCTTGCTGGTGTCGATGTGCATCCATTTGGTCGGGTCGATCCCGGCCTGCTGGTCGAGCGCCGGCCCGAAGTCCATCTGGGTCCAGTTGTCTGACCCGAGCGACACGATCGACATCTTGGCGCTGACGCCGGAGGTGCTCGCGGCTATCGACACTTGAGCGGCCTTGGCTGCCGGGTCCGCCTTTCCCTGCCCCGACACGGTCGCCTGCTTCACGGTGAAGGTGTAGCTGGTCTGGCCGAGTTGCTTGATAGCGGTAACCAGGGTGTCCTTCGGCGCCGCCAGCGTGGGCGTCGGGGAAGGCGTGGACGGCTTAGCGGCGTTCCCGCCGGCACCGGTGCTGCTGCAACCGGTCAACGCGATCCCGACGGTCGCGAACATCGCGACGCCGACCACACCGAAACGACGTGTACTCAACTGTCCTCCATGTCTTGGCCCGCGCACTCCCACAGGTCCATTGGTGCCGGCCGCAGCGTAGCGACCGGTTACCCGCGGTTGCCGGCATCCCCGGCCAGTCGCGGCAATACTGGGGCCAGGCTGGCTCGATCACCAGACTGGGCGCTGTCACAGCGCCCCACAGCCCTGGCCGATATCGAGGCTCGATGCCTGCTCATCGGTATGACCGTGCACGGTGGCGGCGAGGACGAACGCGCGACTTGCGGCTAGAAGAGGACGTCGCGTGGGAATCGCTCGCCGATCATGGGTGATGTTGCGGGGGCAGCAGCGCGGCGACGTAGGCGCGGCCGATCCAGTCGCCGTACCGGTCAAGGCTCCATCCGCGC
>JAOPWA010000595.1 GCA_025965915.1 Dactylosporangium sp.
ACGGCGTGGTGGCGGTGTTCCGCGGAGTGCCGGGGCAGGTGGCCGGCCAACGCCTGACGTCTCAGCAGGAGCGCAGCGCGACCAGCCACGAGGAGCTCACCACGACCGCGCAAGACGCTGTCAAGCAGGGCATTCCGGTCTCCAATGTGGCTGAGGCCCGGCGCAAGCTGTCGCAACTGACGAGCGACGATCCGACCAACAGCAACAAGCTGCCGGCATGCCAGCCGCGGCCGTCCGCGGAACCGTCCGCCGCGTCGCAGGGTCCAACCCCGGTGCCGAGCACCACCCCGGCGGCCGCATCCAGCAGTTCCAGCCCCGACACCACACAGACCCCCCTGCCGACGATCAGCTGCCGCACCCGCTGATCTGACCATTCGAGGACTAACTACCGTCGTGACCGTCCCTGCCGTTCCGGTCCAGCCGCCCATCAACCAGGGCGGTGGGGCTACTCCTGCCCGGTCGCCTCGATCGGGTGGGCGACGCAACGCCGAACTCGGGCTGTTGCTGTTCGCGACGGCGCTCGTAGGGGCATACTCGGCGGCCGCCGAGGCTGGTCTGATGGGCCGCGTCACGTTCGGATTCCTTGTCCCGGTGCTCGCCCTGGCCGGGATCTTTCTCGTCGCACACCTGCTGATCCGGTTCCTGGCTCCGCACGCTGACCCGGTGCTGCTGCCCGCCGTCGCACTGATCAACGGCTTTGGCGTGATGTTCCTGCGCCGGTTGGACATCGCCGCGGTCAAGGCCCATGGCAGCACCAACATCCCGGTCTTCGGCGGACAGGGCGGCCGCCAGCTCATGTGGAGCCTGCTGGCCGTCATCGGCGCCGTGGTGGTGCTCGCGATCGTGCGTGACCATCGCGCACTGTCGCGATACGCCTACACGTTGGGGCTCACCGGCATCGCGCTGATGATGATCCCCGCGGTCCTGCCCGCCAGCCTCTCCAGCGTCAACGGCGCCCCGGCCAAGCTGTGGATCAACTTCGGGTTCTTCGCGATCCAGCCGGGCGAGTTCGCCAAGGTCCTGCTGCTCGTCTACTTCGCGTACTACCTCGTGCGCAAGCGTGAGGTGCTGTCGCTGGCGAGCAAGCGGTTCCTCGGCATCGACTTCCCGCGCGGGCGCGACCTCGGGCCGGTCCTCGCGGTCTGGCTGCTCAGCCTCATGGTTCTGGTGTTCGAGAAGGACCTCGGCACCTCCCTCATGTACTTCGGCATGTTCGTGGTGACGCTTTACATCGCGACCGAGCGGGTGAGCTGGCTGATCATCGGTCTGCTGCTGTTCGTCGGCGGGGCATTCAGTGCGTACATCCTGGGTGGCATCATCGGCGGACCGTTCGCCAACTTCCACCAGCGTGTCGGCATCTGGCTCAACCCGTTCGCCGACGCCACGAACCAGGGCTTCCAACCCGTTCAGGCGCTGCTCGGGTTCGGCACCGGCGGCCTGTTCGGCGCGGGACCCGGCGTGGGTCGCCCCGAGTTCGTGCCGCTGGTCGAGAGTGACTTCATCGTCGCGGGCATGGGCGAGGAGATCGGTCTGTTCGGTCTGACCGCGCTGCTCGCGGTCTACCTGCTCATCGTTGTGCGGGGGCTGCGCGCCGCGATCGGCGTCCGCGACTCGTTCGGCAAGCTCTTCGCCGGTGGTCTGGCTTTCACGCTGGGGTTGCAGGTGTTCGTCATCGTGGGCGGGGTGAGCAACCTCATCCCGTTGACCGGGCAGACCACGCCGTTCCTGTCCGCCGGGGGCTCGTCGCTGGTGGCCAACTGGCTGCTGGTCGCGCTGCTGCTGCGCGTCTCGGACGCGGCGCGCCGCCCGGCTGACGGCTCGGGCTCCGGCCGGGGAGGCGCGCCCGCCTCCGGCGGCCCGGTGCAGCTGAAGGAACTGCCCACGGAGATGATCAAGGCGAGCGCAGTGAACCGACATGATGGAGATAAGTCATGAATGCGCCGCTGCGTCGGGTGGGCGTGGTCGTCCTGGTCCTGTTCGGCCTGCTGTTCGCCAACCTCAACTGGGTGCAGGCGTACAAGGCCGACGCCTACCGCAACAGTGACTACAATCCCCGCGTCCAGATCTCGGAGTACCAGCGCCAGCGGGGCTCGATCGAGGCCGCGGGTGGCGTCGTCCTGGCGCAGAGCACGCCGACCAACGATGAGCTGAAGTACCAGCGGGCGTACCCGCTGGCTGACCAGTACGCCCACCTCATCGGGTACAAGTCGGTCAACTTCGGCGGCACCGAGATCGAGAAGCTCGAGAACGCCTATCTGCAGGGCAACGCCGACTCGCAGGTGGCCGACCGGTGGCTCGCCATGCTCACGGGCAAGCGGACGTCCGGCGGCAGCGTCCTGCTTACGCTGTCGCCGACGGCGCAGCAGACCGCGTACGAGGCGCTGCAGAACAAGGGACGCGTGCGTAAGGGCTCCGTCGTCGCGCTCGATCCGAGCACCGGCGCGTTGCTGGCCGCCGTCTCGACGCCCTCCTACGATCCCAATCCGCTGGTCAGCCACGACACCAACGCCGCGATCAAAGAGGCGCACCGGCTCGAGAACGACCCCGGCAAGCCCCTACTCAACCGCGCCTTCTCCGAGCTGTACCCGCCGGGCTCGACATTCAAGGTCATCATGTCGGCGGCGGCCCTGGCGAACGGAGTGCAGCCGGAGAGCGTGCTCCAGGGCGGTACGAGCTACACCGCACCGGGCACTACCCACGCGATCCAGAACGCGCCCGGCGTCGTCTGCGCCGATCAGATCACGCTCAAGCAGGCGCTCACGGTCTCCTGTAACACCGCGTTCGCCCGCCTCGGCGCCGAGCAGCTCGGGGCCGACAATGTCAAGAAGATGGCGCAGGCCTTCGGGTTCGAGGACCCGACGCGATTCGACCAGGACCCGAAGAACGTCATGAGGATCGCGACCAGCCAGACCGGGACGATGCTCGACCCGAGCGGGCAGGTCGACAAGCCGACTGTCGCGCAGTCCTCCATCGGCCAGAGCAACGTGCGAATGACCGCGCTGCAGGGTGCGCTGATCGCAGCGGCCGTCGCCAACCGCGGGTCACAGATGCGCCCGTATCTGATCGACAAGGAACTGGCGGCCGATCGCACTCCGTCCTACGTGGCCAAGCCGCAGGTGCTGCGCCAGCCGATCAACCAGCAGACCGCTGACACGCTGCGGGACATGATGGTCAACGTCGTGGAGAACGGCACCGGTACGAGCGCGAAGATCTCCGGGGTGCAGGTCGGCGGCAAGACCGGTACGGCCCAGAACGGTGACAATCCCGATCACGGTTGGTTCATCGGCTTTGCGATCAAGAACGGCAAGCCGATCGCGGCGGTGGCGGTCTTCCTCGAGCAGGCGGGCGCGGGCGGCAGTCACGACGCGGCTCAGATCGCCGGCAATGTGATGCGCGCGATTGTCCAGGAACGGGGCTCGAGATGAGGTGTCCAGCATGGTGAGCCCCGGAGTGACGCTGGGCGGGCGGTACCGCCTCGATGAGCGGATCGCCGGCGGCGGCATGGGCGACGTGTGGCGCGGCACCGACGAGGTGCTGGGGCGGACGGTCGCCATCAAGATCCTTCTGCCGGCACTGCTGGAGGAGCCCGGTTTCGCCGAGCGTTTCCGCGGTGAGGCCCGGACGATGGCGACGATCAACCACCCCGGCGTCGTCGACGTCTACGACTACGGCAGCGAGGAAGGCACCGCGTTCCTGGTCATGGAGTACGTAGAGGGCGACGCGCTCTCCCGTACGCTCAGCCGGGTCCACCGGCTGACGCCGACCCGCACGATGGCGCTCATCGCACAGGCGGCGGATGCACTGCACGCGGCGCACGAAATGGGCATCGTGCACCGGGATGTCAAGCCGGGCAACCTGCTCGTACGCCCCAACGGCACCCTCGTGCTCACCGACTTCGGCATCGCCCGGTCCGCGGCGGCCGCCCAGCTCACGGCGGCCGGGTCGGTGCTAGGCACGGCCTCCTACATCTCCCCGGAGCAGGCCAAGGGCGCCACCGCCTCACCGTTGTCGGATGTGTACGCGCTGGGCGTCGTCGCCTACCAGTGTCTGGCCGGTAGGCGGCCGTTCGAGGGTGACAACGCGGTGGAGATCGCGATGCAGCACGTGCGGGATGCAGTACCGCCGCTGCCTGGCGACATTCCGCCGGCCATCCGGCAAGTGGTCGAGCGAGCGATGGCGAAGGAGCCCGCGGCGCGGTACCCGTCGGCGGCGGCGATGGCGCAGGTTGCACGCCGCGCCGGACAGTCGGCGACCATCGCGGGCGTGGCCCCCACGTCGGGTGGCGCGTCCGGCCAGGTCTCCGGCCCGCCTCACCCAACCTCCGGCACACCCGTGTCTCCAGCGTTCAGCGGTCCGACGGCGCGGACGGTCAGCGGCCCGCCCGCGTCCGGCGGAACCCGGGTCATGCCGGGCGCGGCCTACCCTGCGACCGGCGCGATGAGCCTGCCGGCCCAGCGACAGGGGCAGTACGCTCGAGGCGCGGCCGCGGTGCCGGCCACTCCGGTCGCTCCCGCCGGCGACTACACGTCCGCCGCGCCAGCTCCGTCGATGGCGCCCGCCAGCGGTAAACGCAGCGGCAGCGTCGCCCCGTGGGCGGTGCTCGCGATCGTCATCGTGCTGCTGTTCTGTGTCGGTGGCGGGTGGCTACTGTTACGGGGCAAAGCCAACAACAATGCGGTCGCGATTCCGTCGCCGACGGCCGTGACCACTACAGCCACCACCATGCCGCCCACCGCGAAGCCGAGCAAGCCAAAGCAGAAAACCGAGGCGCCAGCGGCGCCGGCGCCCAAGACGCACGTCATCGAGTGCGCGAAAATGATCAACAAGGACGCCGACGCAGTCCGCCAGCAGCTCGAAGACACCAACTACACCGTGAAGGTCGCCAACGACCGGCCCGGCGGACGCAAGGGCAGGGTCGCCGAGATGTCGCCCTGCGGGTCGCAGCCCGAGGAGACTGAGGTGACGCTGCATGTGTTCACGGGAATTGATGCGAGGACGCCCGATCCGGGTAGCTCCTGCAACCCGCCCAACCCGGACATCCTCCCCAGTTGTGCACCCCAGCGGTGAGAGTTTCTGACGATGAACCAACCAGACGAAGGACGACAGACGAGATGACCGCGCAGGCCCGCCTCCTCGGTGGTGGGAGGTACCAGGTCGGCGAGCTCCTCGGCTACGGGGGCATGGCCGAGGTGCATGGCGGCCGCGATCTGCGGCTCGGCCGTGATGTCGCGATCAAGACGCTGCGTTCAGACCTCGCCCGTGACGCCATCTTCCAGCTGCGCTTCCGCCGCGAGGCCCAGAACGCCGCCGCTCTCAACCATCCCGCGATCGTCGCCGTTTACGACACCGGCGAGGAGCATGGGCCCAGCGGCGAAGAGTTGCCGTACATCGTCATGGAGTTCGTCAACGGCCGCACCCTCAAGGAGGTGCTGGGCGCCGAGGGGCGACTGATGCCCCGCCGGGCGCTGGAGATCGTCGCCGACATCTGTTCGGCCCTGGAGTTCAGTCACCGGCACGGCATCATCCACCGTGACATCAAGCCGGGCAACGTCATGCTCACCCAGACCGGACAGGTCAAGGTGATGGACTTCGGTATCGCCCGGGCGCTGGCGAGCGGCGCGAGCACGATGACCCAGACGTCAGCCGTGATCGGTACGGCCCAGTACCTGTCGCCCGAGCAGGCCCGTGGTGAGGCGGTCGACGCGCGAAGCGACGTCTACGCCACCGGCTGCGTGATCTACGAGCTGTTATGCGGGCAGCCGCCGTTCGTCGGTGACAACCCGGTGAGCGTGGCCTACCAGCACGTACGGGAGGACCCGCGCGCGCCGAGCGAGAGCAACCGGGACGTCACTCCGGCCATCGACGCGATCGTGCTCAAGGCACTGTCGAAGAACCCCGCCAACCGGTACCAGAGCGCCGGCGAGATGCGAGCCGACCTGCTACGCGCCGCCGCCGGCCGTCCGGTGATGGCAACGCCGGTCATGCGTGACGACGAGCGGACCGCGATGATCGCGTCGCCGACCGCCGCGCGATCGGGCCCGCCGACCCGGCCGGTGGCCCGGGTAGGCGCGCCGCCGCGCCGTAACAACACCTGGGTTGCGGTCGCGCTGACGCTGCTGGGAGTCCTGGCGGTCGCCGCGCTCGCCGTCGGCCTCTACGTTGCCAACCACAAGACAGCTGTCCCCGTACCGGACATCCAAGGCCGAACCGCGGCCGAGGCTGAGAACCTGTTGACACGGGCGAAGCTGAAGGCAAAACCCAGCGAGTTCCACGACGCCGCCTGCGCTCAGAACAAGGTCGCCGACCAGACCCCCACCGCCAACGCCCAGGTGGAGCCGGGCACCGTCGTGCAGTACCGGATCTGCCTCGGCCCCGGTCAGACCCGGGTGCCGCCGCTGGTCAACCTGACCAAGGACGACGCCACCACCCAGTTGAGCAACGTGCACCTCAAGCCGAAGTTCGTCGACGTCGACAGCGACAAGGACGCCGGTGTGGTGGTCTCCTCCAACCCGGCGCCGGGTGCGACGGTGCAGGAGAACTCCGAGGTAATCGTCAATATCTCGAAGGGTAACCGCCGCAAGGTGCCGGACGTCGGGGGTAAATCCGAGGCCGACGCCAAGGCGATGATCAGCGCCGCCGGCTTCAAGGTGAACGTGGTTCTGAAGGAGACCAACGACGCGACGCAGGTCGGCCTCGTCACCGGTCAGAACCCGGACGGCGACACCTTTGCCGACCCGGGCAAGACAACCGTCACCATCTTCGTCGGTAAGGCAAGTGCACCGCCGCCGTCGAACCCACCGAGCGCGGGTCCGTCGTCGAGCGCGTCCGGCAGGCCTCTCCTCCTGCCATAGCGCGTTGTTCAGGCGAGTGCCCTAGAACGTCCGGTCAGGCGAAGGCGGCAACCCGCCGCGCCTCGACCTCGGCCGCCAGCCGCGGTGCCCGATGCAACGCTTCCGGGTATCCGCATGCGGCGAGCCAGTTGGCGAGCATCAGATGGCCGCCCTGGGTGAGTACCGACTCGGGGTGGAACTGCACGCCCTCGATCGGCAGTTCCCGGTGGCGCATCGCCATCACGATGCCGGAATCGGTGCGGCCGGTCACCTCGATCTCCGGCGGCAGCGTCGACTCCAGGACCGCCAGCGAGTGATACCGCGTCGCGGTGAACGGGTCCGGCAATCCGGACAGCACCCCGGCGCCGGCGTGATGCACCATCGAGGTCTTGCCATGCAGTAGTTCGGGCGCGCGCTCGACCGTTGCGCCGAATGCGGCACCGAACGCCTGATGCCCCAGGCAGACGCCGAAGATGGGCAGCTTTCCCGCGTACTCGTCAATGATCGGCATGCAGATTCCCGCGCGATCGGGAGTGCCCGGGCCGGGGGAGAGGAGGATGCCGCCCGCCCCGACCGTGCCAACCTCGGGCAGTGAGATCTCGTTGTTGCGGCGGACCACGCACTCCACGCCGAGCTGGCCCAGGTACTGCACCAGGTTGAAGACGAAGGAGTCGTAATTGTCAATGACGAGCACGCGCACGGGAGTCACCTGGTCGATGTTGGAGCGGGGGCGTTGGAGACGGTCGAGTAGGGGATGACGTCGGCTGGCGGCAGGCTGGAGCTGGCCGATGGCACGATGACCGTGTCGGCGCCGGGAGGGCCGCCGGGGGCACCACCCTCCGTGCCGGTTATCTGCCCGTCGGTGAATGGCATGTACTGCTCGATGTTGGGAAACACCTGGTACCACAGCAGTGCCGCGACGGAGCCGACGATCAGGAGCGAGCCGATGATCCGGCCCGTCAGGCCGAGCGGCAGATGGCGCCAGATCCAGGAGTACATCGACGCTCAGCCTCCCAACGCGGCCGGTCGGCCCTGGTCGTGGGGGCGTGTCTGGGCCGGGTCGAGGACGGCGTGGACGATCAGGCGCTGGTAGTTGTCGAACTTCGGGTTGCACGTGGTCAGCGTCAGCATCGCCTGCGTCGCCTTCTTTCCGGGTTCGTTCGGCACCGGGGCGACGACCTGGACCGCGTTCGGGGAGACGATATGGGTCTGGCTCACGCGGTACACGTACCAGGTGTCCTTCGTCTCGACAATGATCTCGTCGTTGTTCTGGATCTGGTCGAGGTCCCAGAAGATCGCCGGCGTGCGGTGGCCGGCGACCGAGAAGTTGCCGATCTTGCCCGGCATCGCGCTGGTCGGGTAGTGCCCGGGCGCGAACCGGATGTCTCCCGGCGTCACGCCCTGCACCACGATCCACTGCTTGCCGATACGGGGGATGTACAGCCGGGCGATGGCCTTGCCGTCCGGCGGCGGCAGCGCGTTCGTCGAAGGACTGGCGCTCGGGGACGGGCCGACAGTGGGCGACGGGCCGCCCCAGTCCTGGGTGAGTTGACTGTTGAGATCGTTCTGGTGCGCGTTGACCGCCGCCGTCTTGCCCCACACCTCGTACGCGGCGAAGAGCAGCAGAATCATGCCCAGCGTGATGCACAGCTCGCCCAGCCCCCGCACGACCTCTCGGACCACAGTGCCGGGCGTGCTACGGGTGAGATGTGAGTACACGCTGCGGTAGCCCTCCTCGGTGCGGACGGGCCGGAGCGGCACCACCTTCACCCCGCGAGGGAGCGCTTCGGCACCGTCGACCGACTGATTATCGTCCGAGGATGGGCCAGTTTGGGTGGCAACTGGGATAGTTGCGTTGGTGGGCGGTACGTGTACTTTCGGGATCACCGCGGTGGCGTCGGCGTCGAGGCCGGGATTCGGTAGCCCGGCGTTCGGTAGCCCGGTGCTCGCCGGGATCCGCGGGATGAGGGCGGTCACCTCCGCGTCGACGGGGGAGCGGCTGTCCTGCACGTGGATGATGGGCAACTGAGCGGTCTGGGCGTGCCCAGCGGCGGTGTCGGCGTCGAATGAAGCCGTGGGTACCGCGCCGGCAGCCCCGAGGGCGGCGGCCGCCGCGCCCGCCGTATCGGCGGCGGCACTACGGAAGACGCCTGGGCGCCGTGGCAACGGCAGCGGATTGGGCGGCTCCTCTGGCGCCGAGCCGGTCGGTGGCGCCGCGCTCGGTCCCATCTCCACCCGGCCGGTTTCGTCACGGACGACCGGCCCATCGACCGACCTTCGGGGCAGCTCCTGCGAGCTGAGAGTCTGGATGGCGGTCGGCTCGTCCTCGGTGGGGTCGACCGTCCAGATGATCCCTGGGCTCACGGGCCGGACGTCCGTTGGCTCGGCGTCAGTGGCTGGCCCCGCGGTGTGGTCGGGCCACGGCGTCGGGTGCGGAGGCGCGGTTGGCGACTCGGGCCACGGGTCGGCCTGGACGGGCAACTCCGGCATGGCCTGGGGGCGCTCCACCGCCTGTGGCGGGGGTTCGGCAGAGACCAGCGGCAGGATGGTCGTGGCGGCAGCGTCCTCGTCGGGGGCGCTGTGACGCGGTCGGTGGTTGCCCTGCTGCGGGTGGTTGGTCATCGTGGAGACCTCACGACGATCGCTGCGCCGATCGCAGCGCGACCGATCCCTCGTACGCCGGCACGGTGACGTCTCCCTCCACCTTCACCTCGTAGCCGAGGCCGAAGTCGGTGGCCGCGGCATGGAGGGCACGGACACCGTCCGACCCGTCGAGCGCACGTTGGAGCAGCAGCGGATCCCCAATGGCCGTCACTACGAACGGGGGCGAGTAGACCCGGCCGTCCAGAAGCAGGGTGTTGCCGACACAGCGTACCGCGCTGGTAGAGATCACCCGTACTCCCATGATCGACATCGCTTCGCTACCGCCGGACCATAATGCATTGACCACGGCTTGTACGTCCTGTTGATGTATGACCAGGTCATCCGGCGAACCGGTAGGTCGGCTGCCGTCCGGGCGCCGGGGTGCGTCGTTCAGCCGTACGGTCACGCCGGGTCCGTGTACGGCCACGAGGCCGGCCGCCCCGAGTTGGGCCTGGCCACGGGCCCGCTGCTCAGCCACCGGGGCGTCAGAACCGGCCTGCGCCTTCGTTTGGGACTCGATCTGGCGCCGCAGGTTGGAGGCCCGCTTCTCGGCTGTCGCCACATCGAGCTTGCGCGCGGTGATCAGGTTGGCCAACTCCGGTCGCCGGTCGTCGCGCAGATCGGTGCCGTTGGCCGTGGTCGCCGTGGTTGTGAACAGCATCCCGGCGAAGAGCAGCGACACGGGTACGAGAAGGGACCAGCCCCGGCGACGGTCGGCGGGTCGGCGGGGTAGCAGCGCGGCGGCGGCCCGGCGCAGCACCCGGCCCCAGGACGAGGCGTCCGGATCGCTTCGATCGCTGCTGCCGCCGCTCACGTGCCCCCTTTTCCCCGCTGGCCTGCCGACTTGACTACGCTAACCGGGGAACATTATTCAGCGTCGCGAGGCTCGCCTCGGATAGTCGCCTGCCGTAGTGTTCCCCAGACGATCCCTTCCAGGAGAGCGCCGTGCCGAAGTCCCAAGTACGTAAGAAGAAGGTCTACACGCCGCCGGCCGAGCTGCGGCCGCAGCCCACGGCTGCGTCCAAGCGGCCGAGCCCGGTGTGGGTGCCGGCCACCGCGGTGGCGCTGCTCGTGCTGGGCATCGCGTGGATGGTGATTTTCTACCTGACGCAGGGGTTCGTCGACACCCCGGCGCTAGCCTTCCTCGCCAACATCGGCTACTGGAACTTCGCCATCGGCTTCGGTGCCATGATCGGCGCGTTGATCCTGCTGTCCAAGTGGCGCTAGTGATGGACTGATGGCCGCGGGTCTTACACCGGTGTAGTTCTCCACAGCCTCGTCCACACTGTGTATAAGAAAAGGACAGACCACCCATATGCCTCGTGCGGGCATAATGGGTGGTCTAGTTCGTATGGTTGCTGTGGTCGCTGTCATGTTACTTGTGGGTAACTGGCCGACTAGGCTCCGCTCTACAGACCACGCATAGCCAGGAGGCCCAAGCATGGGACCCGTACAGATCGTGTCGACGATCATCGC
>JAOPWA010000604.1 GCA_025965915.1 Dactylosporangium sp.
ACTGACCCGAACGCCTGGGCCGTGTACAAGGGCTACAACCAGTTGTCACGGTTCAAGTTCGTGGAGACGCCGACCCCGCACCTGGACCTCGCCACCGAGCAGCAGATTCTGCAGGTTGGCACCGACCGCGGCGCCTGCTGTCACGTCGCCGGCGAAATCCGGTTCGACTCGCACGGCAACCTGTTGATGACCACCGGCGACGACACACCTGCCGGCGGCGGCAACTCCGGCGGCTTCTCGCCCTTCAACGGCGAACTGACCGTCAAGCCGACCGCGTCCTGCCCGGATCCCTGCTACAACGCCCCGTACGTCGACGCGCGCCGCTCGGCGGGCAACACCAACGACCTGCGCGGCAAGCTACTACGCGTCCGTGTGCAGGATGACGGCTCGTACACGGTGCCGGCCGGCAACCTGTTCCAGCCGGGTACCGTCGGAACGCGTCCGGAAATCTACGCGATGGGTTTCCGCAACCCGTTCCGGCTCAACCTCGACCAGAACGACGTCGCCTACGTCACCGACTACTCGCCCGACTCGCAGACCCCGCAGGTGTTCCGCGGCCCGCCCGGGACCGGCCGGATGGAGATCGTCCGCCATGCGGCGAACTACGGCTGGCCCCAGTGCGTGTCGCCGACGCTGCCGTACTACCGGTGGAACTTCGCGGACGGCAAGCCCCTGGACGACCCGCCGCAGCCGTTCGAGTGCGGCAACCCCAGCCACGGCCCGGAGAACACCTCGCGGCTCAACACCGGCCTGACGGTCACGCCGGCACTCACCGCACCCGACATGTGGTACTCGTACCTGGACAACAACCAGCCCAACCCGCTGGGCACGCCCTGCGCGGCGGCGTACATGCAGAACCCGCCCGGCACGTGCCCGCAGTTGTTCCCGGAGTTGGGACCTCGTGGTGGAGTCGGCCCGCACGGCGCGGCGCCCTACCACTACGACCCCAAGAACCCCAACCCGACGAAGTTCCCCGCCTACTACGACGGTTCGATCTTCTTCGCCGAATTCACCCGGGACACCATGCGAGAGATCAAGCTCGACTCGCAGGGTCACATCTTCAAGATCAATAGTTTGCTGAACTGCGGAGACGTGTCAGCAGACCGAAAGGCCCTCCCGTTCATCTGCGACGCGCCGATGGACATGAGGTGGGGGCCGGACGGCAGCTTCTACCTCCTGTCCTACGGCGACGGGTTCTTCCGCGCCAATCCGGACGCTCGACTGGTGAAGTTCAGCTACGTCAAGGGAACCCGCGCGCCCACCGCCGTCGTGTCTGCGACACCGACGAGCGGGCGAGCGCCCCTGACCGTCAACTTCTCCAGTGCGGGGTCCAACGACCCGGACCCCGGCGACTCCATCAAGTTCGCCTGGGACTTCGACAACAACGGCACGACCGACTCGGTCGACCCCAATCCGACGTTCACCTACACGGCCAACGGCGTCTACACCGCCAAGCTGACCGTCACCGACTCCAGCGGCAAGACGGCAACCGCCACCACGACGATCGAGGTCGGCAACACCGCACCCACGGTCAAGCTCACCACTCCGGTTGACGGTGGCTTCTTCAACTGGGGCGACAAGATCCCGTGGTCGGCGACCGTGACCGACCCTGAGGACCCGTCGATCGACTGCGCCAGGGTCACCTTCACCTTCACCCTCGGCCACGACAGTCACGGCCACAACGAGGGCTCGCAGCAGGGTTGCGCCGGAACGTGGCAGACCTCCCCGGACGACGCGAGCCACGGCGGCGGTTATGTGTACGGCGGCCTGACGGCCTCGTACACCGACCTGGGCGCAAACGGCCAACCACCGCTGACCACAATCGACCAACGCATGATCCAGACCAAACGCCAGGAACTCGAGTACGCGACCGACCAGTCAGGTACCGGCACAGCTGTCACCACCGACCCCGCCGGCGGCGTCTCGAACCGCAACAGCCTTGATCCGGGTGACTGGATCGCCGTCAACAAGGTGGTCAACTTCCTCAACATGAACTCCGTGACATTCCGGGTGTCTGGCGGATCCGCCGCCACCACCGGAACCCCACGGGGTGCGGTCGAACTCCATCTCGACGCGCCGGACGGACCCATCCTCACCACGGCGACGATCAACGCAACCACCGGGAACAACGACTACGCCAGTCAGACGTTCCCGATCACGGACCCCGGCGGAACACACCGGCTCTACCTGGTGTTCCGGGCCGTCCCAGGCGGACCTACCTCCAACCTGTTCAACCTCAACTGGGTTGAGTTCGGCGGGGCGGGCATCGGCACGCCGTAGTAGTCAAGTAGTCAAGACGTGATGCGGGGCCCGGCGACGGGCCCCGCATTGCGCTGTCTGCTCCCCGGCGCGAGCGTGCTACGACACCCAGGGGGCTCGTGGAGGTCGTGGAGCTTGACCTGGCCGAACGCATCGGCCTTGGGCTCGCATCTGCACTCGTACTGCAAGCCATTGAGCGGGCCCACACGCACGGTGCGGAGCTGGTGTTCCTGCTCGCAGACGCCGGGGACTGGCCTCAGCACCTCTACCGTCGCCCCGGCTTCACCGAGATCGGCAGGACAACGTCGTACCGAGGCGCGGCACCCGAGCGCTGAGGTGTTCTAGCGCCCGCAGCGCTGGGAACGCTGCTGGCGAAGCTTGACCAGCAGTGATGCAGTTGCGTACGGTGCCGGTTATGCGCATAACTGACCCGGGACGGGTTAGCCGGACGCGCGTGTCCCAGGCGGATATCGCGCGATTGGCCGGCATTACCCAGGCGGCGGTCTCGATGATTTTGCGAGACCGCGCCGACGCCATCCCGGCGACGACGCGGCAACGCGTCCTCCAGATCGCGCGTGAACTCGGCTACCGGGCCGATCCACTGGCGCGACGGCTCGCCAAGGGCCGCAGCCAGATCATCGGTGTGTTCACCTATGAAAAAGTGTTCCCGGCCGCGCACCGCAATTTCTACCACCCGTTCCTCATCGGGATCGAGGAGGCGGCCGAGGCTCACGACCAGGACCTGCTCCTGTTCACCAGCGCCGCGGGCGGGCGCGGCGGCAGCGGCCTACGCAGCATCTACGCGTCCGGTGAGAACAAACTGCGGCTGGTTGATGCCGCCATCCTTCTTGGCCGCGACGAGATCCCCGCTGAGCTGGAGCAGTTGTGCGCCGACGAATACCCATTCGTCTTCATCGGCCGCCGGTTCCTCGCCGACGGTCGTGAGGTTCCGAGCGTCGCACCCGACTATGCTGCCGCGACCAGGCTGCTCGCGCAGCGGTTACGCACGCTCGGCCACCGTCGCATCGCATACCTGGGCGCCGATCCCGAGCTGACCGCCTCCGTCGACCGGCTGTCCGCGCTGGCCGGGAACGGGCTCGACGTACACCCGCATTTCGCGCCGCTCGACCAGGTCGACGAGGCGCTGCTGTCCGACCTGCTCGACGCCGGGGTGACCGGTATGGTGCTGGAGGGCAGTGCGTACGCCGAGCAGGTTAGCCAGGTCGCGAACAAGCTCGACGTCGGGGTGCCGGCGCGACTGTCCCTCGCCGTCGCAGGCCTGGTCGAAGAGGCCGGCGTGGTCGTGCCCTGGTCCGGGTTCACGATCCCTGGCCACCGCATCGGCCATCTCGCCGTTGAGGAAGTGCTCGCGCGGCTGGAGGGCGCGCCGCCTGCGTACCGGCTCGTGCCGTGCCCCGAGGCCCCCGGCGGATCGCTGGCGGTCGCGCCGCCGTAGTACCGCCCCCCCCCCGAGGTCCCCACGGAGTACGCGCCGCCCTGACGCGCATGGGTACTCCTCGCCCTCAGGAGGTTGTTGTCCATGCGACGACTGCAGATGGCAGCCACCGCCGTCTCCACGCTTCCGGTGCTCCTGGCGTACCTGGTGGCACGGCGCCACATCACCGAAAGCCTGGCACAGACCGAATCCCGCTAGCCGCACCGCTGCGGAGCCGACGAACGAGCGAAAGGAATTCATGGAACTCGACTGCGATGTCCTCGTCGTGGGCGCCGGCTGCGGGGGCATCGCCGCCGCCCAGGCCGCCGCCCGGCTGGGCCACAGCGTCATCCTGACCGAACCGACCGACTGGATCGGCGGGCAGCTCACCGCCCAGGCCGTGCCGCCCGACGAACACCCGTGGGTGGAACACACCGGCGTCACCGCCAGCTACCGGCAGATGCGCGACGCCGTACGCGACGCGTACCGGCACAGCCGGCCCCTCACCCCTGCCGCCCGCACTGCGGCGCACCTCAACCCCGGCCAGGCCTGGGTCAGTAACCTCGCCGCCGAGCCGACCGTCGTGCACGGCGTCCTGCACGACATGCTCCAGCCGTACCTGTGCCAGGGTCAGCTGCGACTGCTCACCCGGCACCAGCCCGTGTCGGCGGACGTCAACTTCGACCGGGTCGACGCGGTCACCTTCACCGACACCCGTGACGGGGAGACGGTACGGGTGAGCGCCCGCTACGTCCTCGACGCGACCGAAGAAGGCGACCTGCTGCCGCTCACCGGCTGCGAACACGTCCTCGGGGCGGAGAGCAACGAGGAGACCGGGGAGCCGCACGCGCTGCCGGGCCGTCCCGACCCGCACGACCAGCAGGCCATCACCTGGTGCGTCGCCCTTGAGCTAGGCCCGGGACCGGATCACACCATCGACCGGCCGGCCGACTACGAGTTCTGGCGGTCCTACCGTGCCTCACACTGGCCCGGCCCGCAGCTCGGCTGGGTGACACAGGAGCCGGAGACGGGCAGGCCGCTGCGCCGGCCGCTCTTCGGCACCGAGGATGAGCAGGACCTGTGGACGTTCCGGCGCATCCGCTACGGCCGGCACGTCAGCCCGCCGGTCCGCGACGTCACTCTGGTCAACTGGCCGCAGATCGACTACTGGCTCTCCCCGATCACCGGAGTCTCCACTGTGGAGCGCACAGCCGGTCTCGCGCGGGCCCGGGAGCTCACCCTCTCCTTCGTGTACTGGCTGCAGACCGAGGCGCCCCGCCCGGACGGTGGCGCCGGGTACCCCATGCTGCGCCCGTGCGGCGACGTGCTCGGTACCCCCGACGGGCTCGCCGCCGCCCCGTACATCCGCGAGGCGCGGCGCATCCGGGCCGAGCGGACGGTTCTGGAGCAGCACGTCGGCGTCGAGGCCCGCCCCGGAGCCGACGGTGCGGAGACCTTCGCCGACAGTGTCGGCGTGGGCTCGTACCGCATCGACCTGCACCCGAGTGCCTC
>JAOPWA010000610.1 GCA_025965915.1 Dactylosporangium sp.
AAACAGTGGCCCGTTCGAGATCACCAGTTCAATCGCCAGGCTGCTGGGGAGGTCAAACCCTGTCGCGACCTTCAGCACCGGAGGTGTGTCATGGCGTACGACAACGACGTCTTCGACGTGGTCGTGATAGGTGCGGGACCGGTCGGGTTGAACGCCGCCGCGCGCGCCGTCCGGGGCGGCCTGACCGCAGCCGTCGTCGAGGAGCGCCTGGCCGGCGGCGAATGCGAGTACTACGCGTGCATCCCGAGCAAGGCGCTGCTGTGGCCGATGGAGACGGCGGCCGAAGCCAGCCGGATGCCGGGGCTGGAGCTCAGCGGCCCGATCGACGCCGCCGCGGTACTGGCCCACCGCGACGAAACCGTGTCCCACCGCGACGACCGCCACAACGTGACCTGGGTCGAGAACCTCCCGGCGACGTTCGTGCGCGGCCACGGACGGCTGGCCGGGCCGTTGCGGGCCGAGGCGGCCACACCGGACGGCGACACCCGGACGCTACGGGCCCGGCACGCCGTCGTCATCGCCACCGGCAGCGCCCCCGCGATCCCCGACGTACCCGGACTACGGGAGGCCCACCCGTGGACCAACCGGGAGGCGACCAGCGCCGAGCAGGTACCCAAGCGGCTGGCCGTCATCGGCGGCGGGCCGGTGGCCTGCGAGATGTCCCAGGCGCTGCACTCCCTCGGCGCCCAAGAGACGACCATGCTCGTACGCGGCGACCGGCTACTTGAGCGGGCCGAGCCGTTCGCCGGCGACATGGTCGCGGCGTCGATGCGGGAGTCCGGCATCGACGTGCGCTTCGGCCGCTCGGCCACCCGGGTCGACCGGCCGGCGCCGGGCGGCCCGGTCACCATTCACACCGACGACGGCGCACAGGTCGACGCCGACGAACTCCTCCTCGGCACCGGTCGACGTCCGGCCGTCGACGACGTCGGCCTGGAGACCATAGGCCTGCAGGCAAAGGGCCCTATCGAGGTCGACGACAGCATGCGGGCCACCGCCGTGCCTGACGGCTGGCTGTACGCCATCGGCGACGTTAACGGCCGCAACCTGCTCACCCACATGGGCAAGTACCAGGCCCGGGTGTGCGGCGACGTGATCGCCGCCCGAGCCACCGGCCGGCCCGACGACAGGCCGGGGTTGCGTGACACCGCCGACGACCGGGGCGCCCCCCAGGTCGTGTTCACCGAACCGCAGGTCTGCATGGTCGGGCGCACTGAGTCGCGGGCCCGCGCCGACGGCTTCCCGGTACGGACCGTGGAGTACGACATCGGCCAGGTCTCCGGCGCCGAGGTCCGCGGCGTCGGCTACACCGGCCGGGCCAAGCTCGTCGTCGACGAAGACCGTCGCGTTCTCCTCGGCGCTACCTTCGTCGCCCCCGACATCGACAACCTGCTGCACTCGGCCACCATCGTCGTGAACGCCGAGGTCCCCCTCGACCAACTGTGGCACGCCGTTCCGCCGTTCCCGACCGTCAGCGAGGTCTGGCTACGACTCCTTGAGGAGTACGGCCTGTGACGCTCACGCGCTGCCTTACGCAGCGCGTTGGACGACGTGTCCCCCACACCCCTACCGATCCCCGTCGACGGCAGAGGCTTCGGGGCGGTCGCCCACATCATCGGCAGGACACCTCGTTGCAGGCAGGACTTTCGGTCCCAGACCCGGCACGGCGCATCATGGTCCGCTGCGGCTTGGCGTGAGCGGGATGGACACCCACTCTCCGTTGGCCAGGTGCGGCATGTCGCCCGGCAGCCGGGCGACACCGAGCGCGGCGAGGCGGGAAATCGCGGCCTGGAGCACCAGTCCGTGTGAGACCGCGACCACGGTGGATCCGGGGGCGGCGGCCTCCAGCGTGGCCAGTAGTGCTGCGGCCGCGCGGGCCCCGGCCTCGGCGAGGGTCTCGCCACCACCGCGGCGGATGTCGGCGCCCCGGCTCCACTTGTCGTACTCGTCCGGGTAGCGGCGTGCGGCCTGGGCCCGGTCCAGCCCGGCCCAGCCGCCGAGGTCCACCTCTCGCAGCCGGGCGTCCAGGATGACGGGGAGCCCGCACCGGGAGCTGAGCGGCTGTGCGGTCTGGCGGGCGCGGCGCAGGTCGGAGGCGAAGACGAGGTCTGGCCGCAGGGTGGCGACGGCGTCGGCGGCCGCCTCGGCCTGGTGGTGGCCGACCTGGTCAAGAGGCGGGTCGGCCTGGCCTTGGAATCGGCCGGTGGCGTTCCACTTGGTACGCCCATGTCTGACGACGACGAGGCGTCGGGGCGCTGTCATTTCCGGCCACCCGGGACCGTGCCGCGGACGGCGAGGAAGAAGCTCCAGATCGTCTGTGCGGCCGACGGGGTGGCTGCGTCGCCCGGTGGCCATGCGTGACTGCCGCCCTGGTAGAGGGCGAGCTGTACGCTCCCGCCGGAACGGCACCTCATCCACGTTCTGGTGGTCAGGCTGCCCTGGGTGCGGGTGTCCGGGCTGCTCGAGCAGCCGTCGGCCTGCCGGTACTGGTCCACCTGCGCGTCGACGGTGGGCTCGGTGTATCCGTTCACGGTGTGCGGTGTCCCTGTGGGTCCGATGGTCAGCTCCTGGTCGCCGGTGGAGGCGACCTCCAGCAGCGACACGGGTGCGGGATCTGGGCACGGCATGGCGTTGACGGCGCCGTACGACGCGACGGCCGTGAACAGGCGTGGCGCCGCGCAGGCCATCCGCAGTGCCATCTTCCCGCCGTTGCTGTAACCGGCCAGATATACCTCCCCGGAGGCGGCGTCGGGCTGGGTGGCCAGCACGCGCTCGACGACGGCGGTGAGGAAGGCGACGTCATCGACCTCGGCGGCCTGCGCCTGGTGGCAGCAGAAGCCCGCGTTCCAGGATTGGTCCACTCCGGCGGGGTAGACCAGGATCGCCGGTCCCGTCACGTCGATGAAGCCGCTGCGCTGCTGCTCCTGCTGTGGCGTGACGCAGCAGCCGTGCAGTTCGACCAGCACCGGCAGCCGGGCCGCGCCGGTTGCCTGTGGTCGGATCAGCAGGTAGCGGCGGGCCAGGTCGCCCACTGTGATCGGGATGGTTGTCTGGGTCCAGCCGGGCGGGAGGGGGACAAGGCTCGGCGTCGCGGCCGGCGCGGCCGGGGTGCGGCCGGAAGTGGGCAGGGCAAGGTAGACGACCGAAACGAGCATTACCGTGATGGCGGCGGCTATGCGACGACCGCGCCGACGGCGGCGCGGGTAGCCACCACGGGTGGTACGTGGTGCCGGTCGCGACGTCGCGCCGGGTGGAACCCGGCCGGTGGGGTGAACCGGGCCGGGCGCCGCGGCTTCGTCGTTGGCGGGCATCTGACGGCCGCTCGTGGTCAGTACTGCAGCCGGGGGTCGTCGTACTGCTTGAACTCCAGCACGTTGTTGGACGGGTCGACGAGGAAGATGGTGCGGTGCTGCTCGGCCGTGCCCTCGAATCGTGTCGCAGGGCCGGACAGGACCCGTAGCTTGCGGTGTTCGACCAGCCGGAGCAGTCGGTCGAAGTCCTCGGCGCGCGCGAAGGTGACACCGAAGTGTCGCGGGTACGCGACGGGCTCGGCGGGTACCGTGGTCTCGTCGAGGTGGCAGACGAGCTGGTCGCCGAAGAAGTCGAACGTGACGCGGTCGTCGTAGCGGCGGGCCAGCTTGGCGCCGAGCGCGAAGACGTAGTACCGGACCGCCTCGTCGAGGTCGTGGGTGGGCACAGCGATGTGGAAGGCGTCGTGGGTGGATCGCATGATGGTCTCCTCGGCGGTGTCAGGTGGGCGTCAGGCGGGCGTCAGGCGGTGGAGGGGAACCGCGCGGGGGCGCCCGCGCCGGTGGTCAGTCGCAGCAGGGTGTCGCCGCGCAGCCCGCGGCGCAGCG
>JAOPWA010000656.1 GCA_025965915.1 Dactylosporangium sp.
ACCAGCTCGATTACACGCTGTCGGGAACAACCCGGTTGAAACGCTAGGCAGAGCAGAGGAGACGGGCATGGAGCCCCCGCCCCACTTGACCAAACTGCGTTACGGTGCTCATGCCGCAATGCGCGCGTCGTCGGCACACCGCGCCTGCACGTCTGAACCGAAAACCTGTATCCACTACGCCCAGTTTGACCACTCACGTCCAGCTTCGCGTATCAACGGCAAACGACATGGGACATATGTTCTATGTCGTTTGCCGTTGATACGAAGTTTTAGTCGGCGCCCAGTCGGTGTCCGCTCGTGCTTGATATGCAGGTAATCCTCCTTCACCTTCGGCATGTTGATGCTGGTAGGTCGGGCAGAGAGGTTGCCGTATGTCTTGGAGTGGTCTGCGTCTGCATCGGTCCCGGAACACGGCTGGCGATCTTGTCGTGCGGTTCGGTGTGGCGCTGCTGGACGCGTATCTGGAGTTCCTGGCGGTGCGGTCCCGTCCGAACACGGTCGTGGCGGTCGCATATGACCTGAAGGTGTTCTTCACCGTGGTCGGGAAGCCGCCGCGGCGGGTTGTCGCCGCGGACGTGCTGGGGTTTGTCACCGCCCAGTACGCCGGCGGCCGGGCTCGCCGCTTGCAGGCCGTCGGCGAGGGTAGGGTGTCGGCGCGCACCGTGCGGCGGCGGCTGTCGAGTGTGTCGGGGTTGTTCGCGTTCCTGCAGGCCCGCGGCGACGTGGCCGCGAACCCGGTGCCGCGTGGGTTACCGACCCGGCGGGAACGGCAGCGGCCACGCCAAGGCGTGCCGCTGGTACGCACCCCACGGACGTTACCGCGCGTCCTCGAACCGGCGCAGGTCGATGCACTGCTGGCGGCGTTGCGCACCCACCGGGACCGGGCGATGGCCGAGGCGATGGTGCTGGGCGGACTGCGCCGCTGCGAAGTCCTCGGGCTGCGGCTGGCAGACCTGCAGGTGGCCGCGCGGCGGCGGGCGGGGCGTCGAGTCGGGGTCAAGGCCTGGCGTAGCACAGCCGACGCGATAGCTCCGAGTCATCCCGGCGCCACGCCTACACCGGCTTCACAAAGACTTTGTCGAAAGCAGGCATCTGTCGCAAGCTGGGAGCTGAGTACCGGAGTGGGAGGAACAGGCTGTTCCTCCCAACCCGACCTCGAGGGGGCATCCAGCGATGAAATTGACCCATAAGGTACTCGCCGTAGGCGCGATCATGGCCGCGTTGCTCGGCCCCGGCGCCACCGCCGCGACGGCCGCCACCACCCAGCCGCCTCCGCCCGGAGCCAGCGCGAGCGCGTCACCTCGGTCTTTGGCCGATATCAAGCACCACGTCGACAAGCACCTGACCAAACTGATCAACTGGGCGACCGCCGAACGTAAGCGCGTGGACGCCAACCCGAACCTGACCGCTGCGCAGAAGGCCAAGCTCGACGGCGACCTCAACAAGATCGTCGCCGACGCCACCACCGCTCGGCGTGAGGTGGACGCGGCGAAGGACCGTGCCGGCCTGGAGGCCGCCCGGCCTGCGCTGCAGGCGGTGAAGGCGGATCTCCAGCAGTGGCGCAAGGACTGGAAGTCCATGCCCGGCGCTCACGGGTCGGCGAAGCCGACGGCGCCGGGGCCCTCAACCAGTTGAGTATCCGACCTCAGGAAACGGACCCGGCGGCCGCCTTGCCCGCAGCGGCTCGTCCGGGGCTGGTGTTGCGGAAGGAGTCGTCGCGGCGGGCGTGATTGCGCCACGGATCCTGACGTAATCCTGATGCTGTCCGTACCTGCCTCTACCGTGGCGGCCGAACACTTGCGGACATGTCAGATCCGTTCATGCAGGAACCGACCTCCCCACTGCCGCTCGCGCCTGCGGTGGGTCCGTCGTCGTGGTCGTCTTTGCTTCGCCGTCACCGGTGGTTCGCGCTGATCGGTGCGGTCGTCGTGGTGGCCGCGGTCGTCGGTGGGGTGGCCTGGGCGCTGGTGGGCACCGGCGGGGCGGGCCCCTCGGCGGCTGCCGCGCCGGTGCCCAGTGCTTCGCCGTCTGGACGTCATCGCGGTCCCGGCCAGGGCGTGCGGGGTAGCGTGGTGAGCGAGTCCGGGTCGACCTGGACGCTGCGGAAGCGCTCGGGGGCGACCGTCACCGTGCTGATCACTCCGCAAACCACGTTCGGGACGAAGAAGGCGCCGATGAGTGCCACGCAGATTGCGGTGGGCACGACCGTCGCCGTCACCGGGACCCTGACCGACAACACGATCACGGCGACGCGGATCAGTGTGGCGGTCAAGCCCTCAGCAACGCCGGCGACCAGTACGTCGCCGGCAACCAGCGGTGGGTGAGGGAGGAGGAGTGGTTCCCGACTGGCGATCGAGCCTCTCGTGGGGAGTACCGCGACGAGTCCGGTGCCGAGTCTGAGTGGCATGCGGGGTTCGACCTGCACGCGGTACGGCACTTCCACCGGCGGGTGTCGGCGGCGCGACACGTCCGCGTGAAGGTTCTGGCCGCGCCTGACTTGTGGGGCTCGTAAAGTCGGTTCGGGCTACGCTGCCTGCGAGTACTCGTTGATCAGCCCACCCAGGATCGGTCGCCGTTGAACGCGGGCGGTATTCAGGTCAACGATTGTCGTTGGCGGGTTTGGTGGATGTTGTCCCAGTGAGCGATGTGGACGGTGGCCGTTGTAGTGCGAGGTGTACTCGGCAAGTACGGTCGCCAGGTGCCGTTCGCCGATGATGAGCATCCGGTCGGTGCATTCTCGACGTACGGTGCCCACCCAGCGCTCTGCGAAGGCGTTCGCCCGGGGTGCCTGCGGCGGGGTCTTGACCATGTCGATACCCTCGGCGGCGAACACCGCGTCGAAGGCAGCAGTGAATTTCGTGTCGCGGTCGCGGAGCAGGAACCGCAGCCCCGCCGCGCGCTGGTCGAGGCCCATCAGTAGATTCCGTGCCTGCTGGGCCACCCAGGCACCGGTCGGGTGGGCGGTCACCCCGATCACGTGGACCTGACGGGTGGCGACCTCGACGAAGAACAGCACGTAGATCCGTTTGAGCAGCACCGTGTCGACGGTGAAGAAATCACAGGCCAGCATCGTGCGCGCCTGGCTAGAGAGGAACTGTCTCCAGGTTGGTCCGGACCGCGTGGGTGCCGGGTCGACACCGGCGTTGTGCAGGATCTTCCACACCGTGCTGGCCGCGACCCGGTAGCCCAGACCGACCAGCTCACCCTGGATGCGCCGATGGCCCCAGGTGGGGTTCTCGGCGGCCAGTCGCAGTACCAGGTCACGGACCTGCTTGGTCACCGGTGGCCGGCCGGGCCGGGCATGCGGGTACGTCCACCGCCGGGCGACCAGCTCCCGATGCCAGCGAAGCAGGGTCGCCGGAGTCACGAAGAACACCGACCAGCGCGGGCGGGGCAGCAGCCGCGACAACACCGCCAACACCACCCGGTCGGCCGGTTGGAGATCGGGACGGTGCACCTGTCGGTGCAGCACCGCCACCTGATGCCGGAGCACAAGTATCTCCACATCCTTGGCCCCATCGTCGCGGGCGAGCTGGGACAACATCTGCAAAACCTGGCGCAGCAGCAGATACATCAGCGACGCGGTCATGGCCTCCATACTGTCGGCCACGCCGGCGTCGAGCATACGCAGAACCGCAGGTCAGCCGTCATAACCCAATTCTCGAGCCCCACAGGTTCGAATCCCTTCAGGCGCACAAGCGATCAAGGCCGCGGCCAGCGGAAACGCGGGTCACGGCCTTGATAGTTTCCGAGTGCCGGGACGGGGTTCCCACTTTTGGGGCCGTGGTGCTCCGGTGGTGCTCGGCTGTTTCGCAATGGTCCGTGCTGGCCAGCGCGACGGCGTACTGCTGGGCCAGGTGCTGTCTGGATCTTGGCTGGGACCACGACCAGCACTTCCGCGATGATCACCTTTAGTGATCGGTCCACCAGGATGGCCGGATGAGGAGTCGACGCTCTCACCTGACCCTGACACCCAGGGATGCGCCGCGGTGCGGCGGCCCGCCGATCTTGGAGGATTGGGCACCGAATTCGGTGCCCAATCCTCCAAGATCTCTCGCGTTACTGGTGGCCGCTGATCGGGTGCGGCCGGTACGGCGCCTCGAGGCGCTTGATCTCCTCCTCGGTGAGCGACACGTCGACCGCGGCGAGGGCGTCCTCCAGGTGCTGCAGCTTGGTGGCCCCCACGATCGGCGCCGTGACACCGGGCTTGTGCAGCAGCCACGCAAGGGCGATCTGGGCCGGCGGCAGGTCGCGCTCCTGCGCGACCTCGTTCAGCGCCTCCACCACCGCGAAGTCCTCGTCGCTGTACAGGCTGTCGCCGAACTCGTCGGTCTGGGCGCGCAGCGTCCGCTTCTCGCCGCCCCGGCCGCGGGTGCCGGTGAGCAGGCCGCGGGCGAGTGGGCTCCACGGGATGATCCCGACGCCCTGGTCGATGCAGAACGGGATCATCTCCCGTTCCTCCTCGCGGTACGCGAGGTTGTAGTGGTTCTGCATCGACACGAACCGCGTCCAGCCCCGGAGGTCCGCGGTGTACTGCATCTTCGCGAACTGCCAGGCGTACATGCTGGACGCGCCGATGTACCGGGCCTTGCCGGCGCGCACGACGTCGTGCAGCGCCTCCATCGTCTCCTCGACCGGCGTCTCCGCGTCGAACCGGTGGATCTGGTACAGGTCGACGTAGTCGGTGCCGAGCCGCCGCAGCGACGCGTCGATCCCGGACATGATGTGCTTGCGGGACAGACCCCGGTCGTTGGGTCCCTCGCCCATCGGTTGGAAGACCTTCGTCGCGAGTACGTAGTCGTCACGGTTGGGGAAGAGCTTGCTGAGCAGCCGCCCGGTGATCTCCTCGCTGACGCCGTTGGAGTAGACGTCGGCGGTGTCGAAGAAGGTGACGCCGCCTTCGACCGCACGGCGGACGATGGGTTCGGCTTCGCCTTGGTCGAGGGCCCACTTGCGGGAAGCCTTGTCGCCGAAGCTCATCATGCCGAGGCAGATCCGGGAGACCTTGAGGCCGGTCGAGCCGAGTCGCGCGTACTTCATGGTTCGATCCTTCCGCGTATCAGGCGCGGCGGCGACCTGTCACAAGATCATCTCACGCTCAAGATTCGCTTGCGGCACACGCCCTAAGCTTGTTCTTTAACCTGTGCGCTGTTTGCGGGCGGCGATGCTCAGGTCGCGCTTGACGGTTTTCCCGACGTCGTAGCGGGGTGCGCATCGTCGGTTGCGGGAGCCGGGTGGCCGTCCTGGGCCTGG
>JAOPWA010000663.1 GCA_025965915.1 Dactylosporangium sp.
CCGACGAACGCATCGTGGCCCGCGACTTCGACGAGTGGCTGCGTACCGCTCCCGCGACAGGGCAGGCGAACCGTGGTGCGTAGGGCAGCAACCAGCCGTCGAATCCCTACTGACAAGTGAGGGGATCACGACCGGGAGACTGGCCCGACTTGGCCGGTTGACGCGAGCAGGCGGGTGAGCGCCGCGTACGCCAGGCGCGCGACCTCATCCGGCGGCGTACCCGCCAGTTCGGCGACCGGCGACTCCACGGCGAGCGCCGAACTGGGTGGTAACGCGTTGACCAGTTCCCGCAGCGGTATTCCGCTGTCGCCCGGAAACAGCCGCCCTGCGGTGCTGACCCTCATCGTGATCAATGTGCTGTGGGTAGCGCTCAGTCTCATCGCGCTGACGACCGGCGAGCTGCACGCGACGTTGCTGGGTGAAGTGTGGGACGTGCTGCAGGCGCTGGTGGTCGCCGGGTTCGCGGCGCTGCAGGTGTTCACGCTGGGCCGCACCCCCGCCGGTAGCCGGCCGGCACCTCGTCGCCGGTACGTCGTCGCCGGCGACGAGGCCTCCCCGGCGACGGTGGGTGTCATGTCTGGGAGTAACGTCGATTCGGACAGCACCGCCAGCGGACACGATGCTCTCTGCGGCAAGAACGCTCCGCCCAGGGCCGGACAGGGCGGGAATCGCGTTCGGCCTGCCCGGCGCTGAATGATCCCAGGGATTGGCGGGCACTGACGATGCCGCTACCCGCCATCGATGGGCGGGAGGTCCGCAAAATGTGGCACGCTCGGGTAGGCACGCGGCTCTTGAGAGGCCTGTCGGCCGGGGTGGCAGCGATCGTCGTGTTCTTTTCGACGATGACGTCGTCGTTCGCTGCGCGCGCCGCTTCGGAAATCACCGCCACCACGACCGAAGCGAGCACGGCCGCCGCCGCGGAGCAGAACTTCCCGCCCCCGACCGGCGATCCCGGCATCGTCGGTCCGGGCGCCCGACTGACCACGGTCTTTGACGGCGGCTGTGTCCTCACATCCGGTCCGGCAGCTGACCGCGATGGCAACGTGTTCTTCACCGACATCACGCTCTCCACCCGGTGCCGTGACCCGCGGGGCAATCCTCAGGCGGGCGTCATCTACAAATACAACCCGGCCGACGGGCGTAGCACCGTCTTCCGCTCCCCGAGCGGGCAGGCCAACGGTATGGATTTCGATGCCAACGGCAACCTTGTGGTGACCGAGTCGGCAGACTACGGAGGCAGGCGCGTCACGAGGACCGACATGCGCACCGGTCAAAGTGTCATCCTCGCTGGCGAGTATCAGGGGCGGCCACTCAACTCCCCGAACGGCGTGAGCATCGACGAGCAGGGCCGGGTCTACTTCACTGATCCTCGATACGAAGGCCACGAGACGATCGACCAGCCGGTTGAAGGTGTCTATCGCATCGACCGCGACGGTTCGGTCCACCGCATCATCGTCA
Source organism: Dactylosporangium sp. (assembly GCA_025965915.1). Lineage (GTDB taxonomy): Bacteria > Actinomycetota > Actinomycetes > Mycobacteriales > Micromonosporaceae > Planosporangium. The sequence goes on from JAOPWA010000663.1 coordinate 1,459, forward strand.
ACGCCACCAAACCCAACGGCGTGTTGGTATCACCCGACCAGCGGACCCTGTACGTCACCGATTTCGACATCGGAGTCTTCGACACACTGCGACTCACCCCCGAAGAGCTGGCCAGCGTGCCACCCCTGCAAATGGTGCTCTGGGCTTACCCGCTGCGCCCCGATGGCACAGTGGGAGAGCGTCGGGCACTGGTCAATTACCTGCCGCGATTCGGTGCGGACGGCCTGACCGCTGACGTCAAAGGCAACCTGTACGTCGCGGTGCGCGACGCCGAGGCGCCCGGCATCCGTGTCTACGACCCGCAGGGTCATGAGTTGGCTCGCATCCCGACCGGCAAACTGCTTCCGACAAGCGCGGAGTTCGGCACCGGCCGGGAGGCGAATGTCCTCTACATCACCGCCGGCAAGGGGCTCTACCGCATCGTGCTCAACAGTCAGGGTTACCAGCTTGCGCTGCGCCCCCAAAACAGGTGAGTCCCCAAAACACCTGAGCCCACAAAGCACCTGAGCCCACAAAACACCTCACAGCACTAGCCGGCGGGCAGTACCTGGGTAACAAGCGGCGCGAGCCACTGGCACCGGCTGGGCGCGGGGTTCGGGACGCGGAGCAGCTCCTCGGCGTAACTGGCGTAATAGCGGCCGCTGCCGTCACTGTCGAAGTAGGCGTGCGATTCGTAGGCGACGCGGTGAAGCGGGTCGTTGATCCAGGCGCGCGGATGCATCTGACCCCACCACGCGGGGCCCATCGGCAGGTACCCGCTGATTGTCACGGCGCGGGTGCTTCCGGTGCGGCGAATGGCGTCGACGGACTGTTGCGCGGTCCGTTCCCAGATCAGCGCCCCCGCCCGGCCATCGGCGGCCAGCCGGGTCGGTTCGTTCAGGATGCCGAACGCGACGACCGCCGGCACGTCGGCGACGGCCGGTGCCATCCGTTTCCAGAAGTCGGCCAGCGCGGCGGTCGGCAGCTCGGGTGAGCCGAGTACCAGGTGGCGGATCTGGCCGTGCGGCCCACCGGCCACGGCGAAGTCTCCGTAGCCGTGCAGGTCAAGGATGACCGCGAGGTGCGCTCGGCTGGCCTGGTGGAGCGCCGAGCGTACCCGCGCCAGCTCGCCGTGCGAAAGCGAACCGAACGGTACCGGCTGCAACCGTTCCCACGTCACCGCTATCCGGACCAGACGTACGCCGCGCGTGGCAAGATCGCTGTAGGTGGACGGGGTCTCGTATCCGTAGTCCTGGCCGTAGCGCCCGGGGTTGCCCCCGCTGAAGGCGGAGTTGGTGTCGGCGGCCGCGAACGAGCCTGCCGCCAGTGCGACACCGCGCAGGTAGCGGCCTGTACTGGGGTGCCGCTCCAGGACGGCCGCCTGGGGCCCGGGGATGTTCGCCACCGACGAGTCAGCGTCCGACCGGTAGATGGCCAATGGATAGTCCGCGGGCCACGACCCGGCCGCCCACGCGGTCACCGGCAGGCCGATACGGTCAGCGGCGGCGTACCAGGTGTTGGCGAGCGCATTCCATTCCGCACTGTTCCTGTTGGACGGCCAGCCCACCTCACCGATGAAACCGGAGGCGTTGTTACGCTCGAGCCAGCCGGCGAAGTTCGCCAGGCCGGCTACGGCCTTGGCCTGCAGGGCGTCACTCGCGCACACCTTCCGTTCTGCCGGCGGCGCCAGTGTCGCCACGATGACCATGACAGCCAGCAACCCGAGGGCGATTGCCACGTGCGCGATTGCCACGTGCGCGGTTGCCAGCGCGAGCCGCCGCACGCGTGGGGGCCGC
>JAOPWA010000683.1 GCA_025965915.1 Dactylosporangium sp.
GCTCACGGTTACCGTAGAAGCACTACGCGTTTCTCTGATGTATCGCTCACTCGATTTTTAGGTGTACCATGAGAGCTTCCGCCACCGACCATGCCTGGAACGGGCAACCGGTGGCGCGATGCGGCGGATCTCCGTCGGCGGTCTCAGCGACCGAACCAAGTCCCCACTCTGACAGATGTACATCGATACCACCCAGCAACTTAGGGGGTACTGTGCGCAAGGCCACCGCTGCATCCACATAGGGGCCGATCAGCCACGGCCACACCGTGCCCTGGTGGTAGGCCAGGTCGCGGGCGGCCGACCCACCCCGGTGCATCCCCTGGTAGGCGGGATGGTCCGGCGCGAGGCTGCGCAGCCCCAGCGGAGTCAACAGACTCGCACTGACCGCGCGGAGCGCGGCCGCCCCATCATCGCCTGTCATCGGCGGGTACGGAAGTGACCACGCCAGCAACTGATTGGGGCGCAGTGCGGCGTCATCGCCGTCCGGCCCGTCTACCACGTCGAATAGCCACCCGGTCGGAGCCGGGAAGCGGCGCGCGAAGCTCGACCTTGCGCGATCGCGCAGGCCGGTGAGGTCCGCGGCGTCCTGACCGAGGAGGGTGCGCAGCCGGGCCAGCGCTCCCAACCCGTTGATCCACAGCGCGTTGATCTCGACGGGCTTGCCGATCCGCGGCGTCACCGCGACCCCGTCCACCCGCGCGTCCATCCACGTCAGGGCCACCCCGGACGCGCCCTGCGTGAGCAACCCGTCGGCCGGGTCGACCCGGATGCCGTACCGGGTGCCCGCCAGATGCGCGTCGACGACGCTCCTCAGCGGCGCGACCAGTTCCCGGGCGAGGTCGGTGTCGCCGGTACGGGTGACGTGCCGCTCGACGGCGTGCAGGAACCACAGCGTGCCGTCGACGGTGTTGTACTCGGTCGCACCCGTGTCGGCGGTGTTGGCGAGCATCCCTTCCGAGAGCGTCGCCGCGTACCCGCGCAGCAGTTCACGGCCCTCAGGCGTGCGGCCCGTCTCCAGGAACAGACCCTCGTAGGAGATCATCGTGTCCCGCGACCACGCGCCGAACCAGGGATAGCCGGCCACGACGTCGGGCGTGGAGTGGCGGATCACGAACGCGTCGGCGGCCAAGGCCAGGGCGGCCTGCGTACGGTTGCTGGGCGCCGCCGCCGCGACCACCTCACGGGCCCGCCGCCGCGCGGTCGTGATCACCTCCGCCGGTCGCGGTGGCCGGGGGGACAGATCGCCGGCCCAGGCCGACACCTCCACGGCCTCGCCGGTTTTCAGGTGGGCGGAGAAACGCCCCGCGTACCAGAGATCCTCCACGGCGTTGAGCCCCCGCGCCGCCTCTTCACGGGCGTAGGCTCCGGTGTACCACTCCCCCGCGGGCTGCCAGTTCGGGCCGGCGAGCCGGTAGGCGTCGGCGATCACCACCCCGTCGGTTGCCGGTGCCATCGGCAGGTCACCGTCGGCGCGCCGCTCGCCGTGCGCATCGCGCCAGGTGCACAGCGCCTCGAGCGCCAGCGTCGCCTCGCCGGAGATCAGCCGGTCCACCACCGCCACCGACGGGCTATCGTGGATCATTGCGAGCGTCCGCTCGAGGACCACGTCGCCGATCCGCCACCGCCAGGTCGGTAGGCCATCGGCCACCGTGAAGGACTCCAGGAGGCGGTATCCTTGCGGCGCCACGGCACCGGAGGCCCACTCGTGGGTGCCGAGGCGGATCACGGCCCCCGACGGGAGCGTGATCACCGGATCGAGCGCCACCAGGCCGACGTGGCGCGCCGCGGCTGTCTGTCCGGAGACCACGAGCAGTGCGTGGTACCGGCGGGTGCGCAGCCCGGAGACCGTGCCCATGGCGTAGCCGCCGCGGCCGTCGGCGACCAACCACTCGCGGGCGGCACCGGCGTCGAGGTCACCGCAGACCTGCGGGCCCAGCACGATCGGGATGGCGACAACCATCGACAACCTCCGTGGTGGTCAGACGTATCCGGTTTTGTGGACAATGCCCAGTGTGATCGAGGAGCCGACAGTGATCGAGGCGGACCCCGGCGCGGAACGCGCCCGGCTTGCGGAGGCGAACTCCGGCGAGCGGTCGTGGCGCGCGTGGGGGCCATACCTGTCGGAGCGGGCCTGGGGCACCGTCCGCGAGGACTACAGCGAATGGGGAACGGCGTGGGACTACTTCCCCCATGACCACGCGCGCTCGCGGACGTACCGCTGGAACGAAGACGGCATGGCCGGCATCTGCGACGAGCGGCAGACGTTCTGCTTCGCCCTGGGGCTGTGGAACGGCAAGGACTCGATCATCAAGGAACGCATGTTCGGGATGGGCGGCGACCGCGGCAACCACGGTGAGGACGTCAAGGAGTACTGGTGGTACCTGGACTCCACCCCGACGCACTCGTGGATGCGCTGGCGCTACCACTATCCGCAGGCCGCGTTCCCGTACACCGAACTGGACACCGAGAACGGCCGCCGGGGCCGGCAGGACCCCGAGTACGAGTTGGTCCACACCGGCGTGTTCGACGACGACCGGTACTGGATGGTCGAGGTCGACTACGCGAAGGCGTCCCCGACCGACATGTGCATCACGATCGTGGCCGAAAACCGCGGGCCGGAGCCGGCGACGCTGCACGTGCTACCGACCCTGTGGTTTCGCAACACCTGGGCCTGGGGGCTGCCCGGTCACGAGTACGTCCCGACGATCCGCGGCAAGGACACGTCGCTCGTGGCCGAGCACCGGACGCTGGGCCGGCTCGTCCTGACCGGCGACGGCTCACCCCAGCCGCTGTGCTGCGACAACGAGACCAACGCCGAACGGCTGTGGGACAAGCCCGGTCGATCGCGCTACCCCAAGGACGGCATCAACGACCACGTCGTCGACGGCGCCGACACGGTCAACCCCGACCAGGAGGGCACGAAGGGCGCGCTGCATTACCTGCTGGCGGCGGCGCCCGGCGAGCGGGTCGAGATCCGGCTGCGCCTGACGCTGGCCGCGCCCGAGATCGACGACGCGCCCGCCCGACTCAAAGCCCCGGATCTCCGGGACGGGTTCGAACGGGTGGTGACGGCCCGGCGCGCCGAGGCCGACGCGTACTTCGCCGACGTGGTCCCGGCCGGCACGCCACCCGAAGAGGCCGAGATCGTCCGGCAGGCGGCCGCCGGATTGATGTGGGGCAAGCAGTTCTTCCACTTCGACGTGCGCCGCTGGCTGGAAGGCGATCCGGCGTCGGAGCCCCCGGCCCCCGGCCGCGGGCACGGGCGCAACAGCGCCTGGTGGCACATGAACAGCCGCGACATCATCTCCATGCCCGACCCGTGGGAGTACCCCTGGTACGCGGCGTGGGACCTGGCGTTCCACTGCGTCACGATCGCCCGGTTCGACCCGACCTTCGCCAAGGAGCAGATCCTCCTGCTGCTGCGGGAGTGGTACATGCACCCCAGCGGCCAGATCCCGGCGTACGAGTGGGCGTTCGGCGACGTCAATCCGCCGGTGCACGCCTGGGCTGCGCTGCGGGTGTTCGAGCTGGACGGCGGCACCGACTACGACTTCCTCGAGCGCGTCATGCACAAACTGCTGCTCAACTTCACCTGGTGGGTCAACCGCAAGGACCTCCGCGGCAACAACCTCTTCGAGGGCGGCTTCCTGGGGCTGGACAACGTGGGCCCGTTCGACCGCTCGGCCGCGCTGCCGGTCGCCGGCGTCCTCGAGCAGTCAGACGGCACCGCCTGGATGGCGATGTACGCGCTCAACCTGCTCGACATGTCGCTGCTGCTGGCCACCCACGACCCGGTGTACCAGGACATCGCGACGAAGTTCTTCGAACACTTCGCCTACATCGCGGGTGCGGCGTACTACCACGACCTGTGGAACGACAACGACGCGTTCTTCTACGACGTGCTGCGCCTCGACGGTGGCGAGACCGTACCGCTGAAGGTCCGCTCGGTCGTGGGCCTCCTGCCGCTGGCCGCCACCACCATCGTCAGCTCCGCGACGCTGCGCCGGCTGCCCGAGCTCGCCAAGCGCATCCACTGGTTTCTCACCAACCGCCCCGAGTACGGCGACGTGGTGGGCTCGAAGCGGGTCCGTGACGGCGAGGAGCTACGACTACTGTCGATGGTCGGCCCGGACCAGCTCGTGCGGATCCTGCAACGCATGCTCTCGCCGAAAGAATTCCTGTCCGATTTCGGTCTGCGGACGCTGTCGCGCAGTCACGCCGAGCAACCGTTCACGGTCAACCTCGCCGGCATCGACTTCACGGTCGGGTACGAGCCGGGCGAGTCGACCAGCGGGCTGTTCGGCGGCAACTCCAACTGGCGCGGGCCCATCTGGTTCCCGGTCAACTTCCTGCTGATCGAGGCGCTGCGCCGCTACGGCAGCTTCTTCGGCAAGGACCTGCTCGTGGAGTACCCGGTCGGCAGCGGCGAGCGTCGCTGCCTCGACGACGTGGCAGACGACCTGTCCAGCCGGCTCATCGCCCTGTTCCGTGACGACTCCCGCGGTCGTCGCCCGGTCTTCGGTGACGAGGAGCTTTTCCAGCGCGACCCGGGGTGGCACGACCTGCTTCCGTTCTACGAGTACTTCCACGGCGACAGCGGCGCCGGCCTGGGCGCTTCGCACCAGACCGGCTGGACGGCGCTCGTCGTCGACCTGATCCTCCAACTACGCGCGACCCGCTCGGACCGGCAGGATTTCTGACCGCAGGATTTCTGCCGTCAGAGCTCATCGTGATGATCGCCGAGCGGAGTACTGTTAGCATCCCGCGCTAAAAGGTGTGTCCGGCACCCTCCGGCGATCACGGATAGCCTGAGCACTGCGGACACTCCCGGGGGGACGCACGGACCGGCCTCCGACACCGGCTGTCCGGTCGCCACGTTCGACGGTGGCCGCCACCGCGCACACCTAGGAGGAGGCCCGTGACGACCCAACGCACCCAGGATGAGTTCGGTAGACCCCTGCCGCCGTCGGAATTCCGCACGGCTACCGAAGCCATCGTGGCGAATATCGAAAGGGTCATCGAGGGTAAATCGGCCACCGTCCGGCTCGCGCTGGCCGTGATGCTCGCCGAGGGGCACCTCCTCATCGAGGACGTACCCGGCGTCGGTAAGACGAAGCTCGCAAAGGCTCTGGCCCGCTCCATCGACTGCTCGGTGCGGCGCATCCAGTTCACGCCGGACCTGCTGCCCAGCGACGTGACCGGGGTGAGCGTCTACAACCAGGAGGCGCGCGACTTCGAGTTCAAGCCGGGAGCGGTGTTCGCCAACATCGTCGTCGGCGACGAAATCAACCGGGCGTCGCCCAAGACGCAGTCCGCACTGCTGGAGTGCATGGAGGAGCGGCAGGTAACCGTCGACGGCGTGACCGACCCGCTGCAGATGCCGTTCATGGTTGTCGCCACCCAGAACCCCATCGAGATGGAAGGCACCTACCCGCTGCCCGAGGCCCAGCGCGACCGGTTCACCGCCCGCATCGCGATGGGATACCCGGACACCACCGCGGAGCTCGCCATGCTCGACGGCCACGGTGCTGACGACCCGGTCCTCGCCCTGTTGCCGGTGGCCGACGCGAGCACCGTCCGCCGGCTCATCGCCACCGTCCGTGGCGTGCACGCCGCCGACGCTGTCCGCCAGTACGCGGTCAACCTGGTCAACGCGACCCGCGAGTCCCCCGACCTCCGCCTGGGCGCTTCGCCCCGTGCCACCCTGCAGCTCCTGCGTACGGGCCGCGCGGTCGCCGCGCTCGAAGGGCGCGACTACGTGCTCCCCGACGACCTCCAGGCCCTCGCGGTGCCGGTCCTGGCGCACCGCATCATTCCGACCGCCGAGTCGCAGTTGTCGCGGCGCACCACCGACGCGGTCGTCGCCGACATCGTGCGCCGGCTGCCCGTACCCACCGACCGGCAGCGCTCCCCGTACGACAGCCGCGGCCAGTACGACCCCGGGAGGCGCTGACGTGCGCGAGGCGCTGCGCGGACTGACGACGCGTGGCCGCTGCTTCGTGGCCGCGGCGGCGGCCTCGGCGATCGCGGCGCTGATCCTCGGTGAGAAGGACCTGCTGCGGGTCGCCGCGCTACTGGGTGTGCTGCCGTTACTCGCGGCCGGCTACGTCGGGCGTACCCGTTACAAGCTCGCCTGCAGCCGCACGCTGGACCCGCACCGCGCGCAGGTGGGCGCTACCGCCCGGGTCGTACTGCGCCTTCAGAACCTATCCCGGCTGCCGACCGGCACCCTGCTGCTCGAAGACCGCCTGCCGTACGCACTGGGCAGCCGGCCCCGCCTGGTCCTGGAGCGCCTCGGCGCCCATCAGGCCAGCTCGGTCGCCTACAGCGTGCGGGCCGACGTGCGCGGCCGCTACGAGGTGGGCCCGCTGGTGATACGCCTGACCGACCCGTTCGGGCTGTGCGAGCTGTCCCGGTCGTTCGCCACGGTCGACCGGCTCACCGTCATCCCCCAGGTCGTCGGGCTGCCAATGGTCCGGCTTGCCGGGGAGTATGCGGGCACGGGCGAGAACCGCGCCCGTTCGGTGGCCGTACACGGGGAGGACGACGCGGCGACCCGCGAGTACCGCCACGGCGACGACCTGCGGCGGGTGCACTGGCGCTCGACCGCCCGCGTCGGCGAACTGATGGTGCGCCGCGAGGAACAGCCGTGGGAGAGCCGGGTGACGGTCGTCCTCGACACCCGGGCGGTCGCCCACCGCGGTGAGGGCCCGACGGCCAGTTTCGAGTGGACGGTGTCGGCCGCGGCCAGCATCGCCATGCACCTGCGGCACAGCGGGTACAAGCTGCGCCTGGTCACGGGCGTCGGCATGGACGTGGACGCGAACGAGATCGATGGCGAGGGCGCGCTGCTGGACCACCTCGCGGAGGTGAAGCTGTCACCGGACGGTGACATCGCGACGCTGGTCGAGCGGGTCCGTCGCCGCTCCGACTGTGGTCTGCTCATCGGCCTGTTCGGCCTGCTGTCTCCCGCCGAGTCCGAACTGCTGGCCGGGCTGCGCGGCAGCGGCACGACCTGCGTGGCGCTGTTCGTCGACAGCACCACCTGGCTCAACCTGCCCGCGGCCGCGCGCGAGGAGTCCGGGCATCGGCACGAGGCGGCTGCGCTCGGACTGCTGCGCACCGGTTGGCGGGTCGTACCGGTCAGTCACGGCGCCCGGTTGCCGGCCCTGTGGCCGCAGGCCGCCCGGGGCACCGAGGGCTTCGCCTACCGCGCCGCCATGGCCGAAACCGTCTCCGGAGGCCGGCTGTGACACCAGACAGGACGGAATGGTGACCGAGAACAGGACGGTCGTGACCGAGAACAGGACGGCGTCGTGAACCAGCGCCGTCGCATCACCCTCGTGGCCGCCGCGGCGACCCTGCTGTCGGCCCTGCCGCTGTCGAGCGTGTTCGCCACCTGGTCGTGGCTGATAGACGCGGTCATCGTGGTCATCACGACCACCGGTATCGCGCTCGTCATACGAAGCCTGCGCGCGGCCACCTGGGTGGCGACGCCCGCGATGACGGTGGGATTCCTGTTCGTACTCACCTGGGTCTTCCATAGTGGACATGAGTTTCTCGGGCTGATCCCGACACCGCAGACGTTCGGTCACTTCAATTCTCTGCTCACCAGCGCCGGCGGGGACATGCGCGACATGGGCGTGCCGGTCGCCGACCGGGAGGGACTGCTGTTCCTGTCCACTCTCGGTATCGGAGCCGTCGCCATCCTGGTCGACCTGTTCACCATCGTGCTGCGGCGCCCGGCACTGACCGGCCTGCCGATGCTCGCGATCTACTCGGTTCCGGTCGCGGTACGCCAGGACAGCGTCAACTTCCTGCCCTTCGCGGCCGGCGCCGCCGGGTTCCTCTGGCTGCTGGCCACCGACAACGTCGAGCGGGTCCGGCGGTTCGGGCGCCGGTTCACCGGCGACGGTCGTGACGTCGACGCGTGGGAACCCTCGCCGCTCGCCGCGGCCGGCAGGCGGCTGGCGCTGGCAGGCGTGACCGCCGCGATCGTGCTGCCGCTGGCCGTGCCCGGTAGCAACACAGGTCTGCTGGACAAGTTCGGCCCGACCGGGGGCGGCGCCGGTATCGGCAACGGGCTCGGTCGGGGCGGCGGCTCGTCGGTGGATCTGTACGCCGTACTGAGCGGCGAACTGAACAACGACCGCACCTTCGACATGGTCAAGGTGCAGACCAACGATCCCAACCCCTACTACCTGCGTTTCGGGGTGGCCGACGAGGTGACGCCGAGCGGGTTCCGCAACCGCAGCCCGGGCGGAGGCCAGTCGGCGACCAACGGGCTGCCGGCGCCGGCCGTCGAGCCGGGGGCCGGAGTCTCCCTGCAGGCCTACCACGCTCAGGTGCAGATCCTGTCCCTGGACATGAACGCGCTGCCCATCTACCTGCAGCCGACCAAGACCGACAAACTCGACTCGTCCTGGCTCTACGACCGCGCCAACCAGGTGATCTACTCCCGCCAGCGCAACAGCCGGGGCAAGAAGTACGGCTTCGACTACGTACGCCCGGAGTACACCCCCGACGTTCTGCGCGGGACGAAGCCGCTGGACGCCGCCGATCCGATACAGCGGCAGTACACGACGGTCCCGAGGGTCCCCGAGGTCGAGCAGAAGGTGGCCCAGATCATCGCGGGCAAGCTGACGCCGTACGACAAGGTACGCGCGATCCACAGCTACTTCTCCGCCGACAACGGCTTCCAGTACAGCCTGCAGACCAAGAGCGGCACCAGCGGCAGCGCGATTGTCGACTTCCTCAACAACAAGCAGGGCTTCTGCGAGCAGTACTCAGCGGCCATGGCGTGGCTGGTACGCGCGGCCAACATCCCGGCCCGGGTGGCCTTCGGCTTCAGCCGGGGCAGTAACCGCAACGGTGAGACGTGGACGCTCACCAACCGCAACCTGCACGCCTGGACCGAGGTGTACTTCGACCGTATCGGGTGGGTTCCCTTCGACGCGACCCCAGCCGCGTCCGTCGACGGGGTTGACTCGGCGTGGGCGCCCGACCCGAACCGTCCGCAGAACGTCCCCGGCGGCAGCGCGGCCAGGGAGGATCTCCCGATCCCCGGTGGCCCCAACCAGAACGGCTCGGCGGCCCCGAGCGGCGGCCCACACGAGGACCGCGGCGGTCTTGCCAGCGGCGCGGGGGTTGTGACGACCTCGGCGACCCCCTGGCCGACGTGGACCCTGCTCGGCGTGGTCATCGCCCTGGTACTGCTACTCGCACCTGTCCTGTGGCGCAGCCTGGTGCGGCGTCGTCGACGGCCGGACCGGATCGCCGGTCCGCCTCCGTTGGCCGTGGCCGTGGCAGCGGGCTCGCGGGACGTCGTGGTCACCGACGACGGTGCGATGGACCTCGCCCGGCGGCGCGCCCACGCGGCATGGGACGAACTGGTCGACACCATGATCGACTACCGGCTCCCCGTCGATCTGGCCACCACCCCACGCGTGACCTCCGAACGCCTGATCACCGCAGCGGCGTTGGACGAGTGGGCCGC
>JAOPWA010000685.1 GCA_025965915.1 Dactylosporangium sp.
CGGCAGGTGTCGAGCAAATCGGGAGTCCGTGGGTCCATGAAGTACTCCACGCCCCCGACGTCGAGGCGGGTGAGCCGAGGTTGGGCGAGCGCGAGCCCTGCTCGGACGTCGGCTGCGACGAGGTTTGTCCACCTACTGAAGTCCTTGACCGTGGCGGGACCGTGGCTGCGGAAGTAGCGCCGGGCCAGCTCGCCGAGCGCCTCCTCGCGCTCGGGGCGTCGCGGGTGCGCAATCCACTCGTCGACAAGCACCACCAGCTGTTCGCCGTCGCGCATCGGCCCGAAGCACAGGGTTCCGGTCTGCGCCAGGTGCCACAGCATGTGGTAGCCGCGCTGCCCCACCGTGACCAGGCCGCCTTCGTTCCACATGGCGAGCAGGTCGTCGCGGCGCAACTGGTGGCCGCCGGTCAGCGCGTTCACGGCCAGCTTCCGGGCGTGCTCGAGGGTGGATGTGTCGAGGTCGAGTTGAGCGCGGCGGGCGGCAGCGCCGGCGACCACGCGCGGCGCGGCGAGCTGCAGCATCCAGGACAGATCCTCGGCCGCCACGAGGTGGAGGGTGCCCCGCATCGGCCACGACTTGACAATCTCGCCTGCGTTGAGCGCGGCCTCGACGGCCTGGCGGGTGCCTGCCGCGGTGCGCAGCGCGACCGAGGTCAGGACCCCGTTGTAGTCCTGCGCCTGCAAGGCGGTCAGCCAACGGACGGCCTCGGCTGCGGTCGGCCATCCGGGGCCGGCGATGCGCTGCGCCGCGAGCCTGAGCAGCGCGACGTCGTGCAGCGTGGTCATGGTCGCTCCAGTGCGGTAGAGGTCGCCGTGCTCGGCCGCGCCTGCCCGGCCCTTGGCAGCCGCCGGCCATCAGCCGCAGGCCGACCCGGACGGTGCGGTGCACCACCTGAGGAGCATCCGGATCCCGACGCCGAGGCATAGACCACAGCCCACCACACCCGTACGACAAAATCCGGCCAACGTTCGTGGTGCCCGCAACTCGACAGAATCGGACGACGGCCTCTGCGGCTTCGTCGCCAGACAGCCTCCGCCGATGGGCCTACCCACCGTACGTGCCTTCCAGCGGGCGCAGGCTGACGCCGTCCTGTCCTGGTTGTACGAGGGACTTGCCGCCAACTGAGCCAACCCGGACGCGCGCGGACTCGACGCGTCCCGTCCGCGCCGCGGAATACCGCGCGGGATGTTTCCAGGACAACGAATCCAGTCATTACGACCGCGAGATTGGGACGTTGGCACCTCTCGCGTTGGCAACGGATCGCGGACTGTCCTCACGCCGCGGCGGATCTACGGCGGATACTCCACTCGAAAGTTCCCCGGCATACCAGCACGCCGGCGTCGTCGACGACGTCAGCGACCGTGGTGATCCGGGCCCGATCTCCGTCGCGAGACAACACCGGTCGCAGCGCCAGTCGCGCCTCCTGGCTGAGACGGCAGGAGGCCACGAGACGCCCCCGCGCGGGGGCGCGGAAGTCAAGCGAGGCAGCCGATCCCAGCGGGACAACGCCCTGGAAGTCGTCCTCGGCGTCGCATGCGGCGATGATCGCGGCCAGCCCGGCGGCGTCGATGAGAGTGATCAGGCCGCTGGAATGCAGCGCTCCGATGACGTTCGTCAGGGCCGGCGCCGTCACCAGCATGACTTCGGACGCGCCATCGACAGCGAGCAGCACCTCGATGCCAGCGGTGCGATGTGCCGGTATCGGTTCAAGCAGCGAGCGGGCCAGCGCCGTGACGTCCATCGGAGGCCGATCTGGCACGACCTGGCAACGACGACATGACCGCCCGAACAACACCAGTTTGCCGGCAGCGTCCCTGGACATGGCTGAGTCCCTGCAACAGAATGCAAGCGTGCGATCTCGAACGGACGGCATGTGGTGGGGAACCGCTATCGAAGCGCCGAACCCCGGCGCCTTGGCGAAGTTCTACTCCGAGCTGCTCGGTTGGCCCATCGGGCACGAGGAACCAGGAGCGGCCATACTCGCCGCTCCCCAGGGATCCATCTATCTCGTGTTCCAGCAGGCGACCGGCTACCAGGCCCCCGTTTGGCCGCCCGTCGACGGGGAACAGCGCCCGATGATGCACTTCGACTTTCAGGTCGGCGACCTCGATTCCGCGGTCGCCGAGGCGGTCGCCCTGGGAGCCTCGCTGGCTACGGTCCAACCGCAGGAGAACGTCCGAGTGCTCCTCGACCCAGCTGGCCACCCCTTCTGCCTTTGCCGCGACGAGGACTAATCGCACGAACGCTCATCGGCAGAATCGGACGACGAGCGCAACAGGCGACGATCGGGCGCTTCGCGGCATGTGAGTGCGTTGCGACGAACAGGCCGTTCCACAGCCCCGCTGGGGCCCTACGGGAACATCTCAGGCTGGATTCGGCACCTGGTCCGCGGTCAGGCGGTCGTCGTCTGTACGCGGTCGGTGGCGAGTTTGATCGCGAGTGCACCGAGCACGGTGCCCATAAGGTAGCGCTGAACACGCAGCCAGCTGGGACGCTGGGTCAGGAACAGCGCGATGGCGCCGGCGGCGAGGACGATCGCGAGGTTCACCGCCAGACTCACGATAATCTGGATGCCGCCCAGCACGAAGCCTTGAAAGACGACGTGCCCGGCCGCCGGGTGTACGAACTGGGGAATCAGCGACAGGTACATCACAGCGATCTTGGGGTTCAGCAGGTTGGTCATCAGGCCCATCGTGAACAGGCGTCGCGGTGAATCCGGTGCAAGCTGCTGCGGCTCGAATACCGAGGTGCCACCGGGACGGAGTGCCTTCCAGGCAAGCCATCCCAGGTAAGCGGCGCCGGTGAGCTTGACGGTGAAATACAGCTCAGGAACGGCGAGAAAGACCACCGACAAGCCGAGATTGGCGGCCGCGAGATAGACCAGGAAACCAAGCGCGACGCCACCGAGTGACACGAGTCCGGCCTGGCGACCCTGGGTGATGCTACGCGAGACGAGGTACATCATGTTCGGCCCCGGGGTCAGGACCATGCCAAGCGCAACCGCGCAAACGCCGAGGACCGACGCGACTGTGATCACACATGCACCTTCCCGCGACAGCGACTCAGTCCGCGAGAGCCAATCTGGCAGCCGTGGCCTCAGCCATCCTCAACCTCGGCCGTGGCCGACGAAGTCCAACGCGTCGCGGGCAAGCGGCTCCCAAGCCACGTCGGAGGCCGGGTCAAGGCTGAGCCACTCCTTCATCGGCGTGCCCTTGTTCGCGTCGAAGTGCACGCCCTCCCCTGCGGCGACGAGCGCATCGACCCGCGCCTTCGGCAGCTTCACCACGAGTCGTCCGCGTGCCAGCATCGCGAAGATCTTGTTCTGGAACCGCAGCGCGTGCGAGCCGAAGCCGCGACCACCGTCAGGTGGGGTAACTCCGGCGAGGCCAACCAATTCGTCGACCAGGGCACTGAAACGGTCTTCCGGGGTCATGGACGTGCACCTCCTCGCGTGCTGATCGCCGTCCTTGGTTACCAGGAACGCTCGTTCGCCTCAACGAGTTGGGCAAGGTTTGCCAATGCCATACGTGTGCCCGTCTCGTTGTCGGCGGCGGGCACACCGTCGGGAATCCCTTCGTGCACGACGAGGACGTCCGTGCCGCCTTCTGCATCGGTGAGCCTGGTCGTCATCGTCATCGTGCCGCGAAGTGCGGGATCTGCGGTCTCAAACTCGAACACCTCGACCACCTGCTCGTTCGGCACGAGCTTCACGAAGTGGCCGTGGTACGTGTCGGTATGTGGCGCCGACTTGCCGGTGCCGACCGGCATGTCGTAGGTGAGCGAGACGCGGAACCGCCCACCTTCACGGGCATCGAATTCGTGCACTTGGCTGCTCATGCTGGCCGGCACCCGCCATTTCGCGATCGCGTCCGCATCCAGAAGCGCCCGGTATACAGCCGGGCGCGAGGCACTCACGTGCCGAGAGACCTGCGTCGAGTACATGGAGTCAACATAGTGCTCGGGCACTCCTGCGCGGCTCAGTCGGCCCAGACCCCCAGGTCGAGCTGGCGGAGGCGGGCGGGGTCGGCGAGCACGTCGATGGCGACGATCTTTCCGTTCCTGACTGTGAAACCCATGACCGAGACCGGCCGTCCATGCGGGGCCACGACAACTCCCGCGGCAGCGTTGACGAGCGCCGGTCTTACGAATGGGGAGAGCCGCGCGAAGGTGAGCACTTGTTCGGCCACGGTCGGCCCACCATGAGTGACCGCTGAGGCTGCCGGTCGAGCGAGCCCGCCATCGGATCGCAGCACGACGTCCGGGTCGAGCACCGCTACGAGCGCGGCGAAGTCGCCGTTGCGGGAGGCGGCGAAGAACGCGTCGACTACTTCTCGCTGGCGGGCGAGATCGGCGTCCGGCATCGGAGCCCCTTGCTGCACCCGGCGGCGAGCGCGGCTGGCGAGCTGCCGTGCCGCGGTCAGGGAGCACCCCACGATGGGAGCGATCTCGTCGAAGGGCACGCCCTCCGCGGCAGAATGGTGCGCCGCGCGGATCGGTTCACGGCGGATGAGTGCGTTGCGCCTCATGCAAGGCTGACGTGATGGGCCCGGCCACTGGGCGGGGCCGCGACGCCATTCGTCGTCGCGGCCCCTTCTCGCGGGCGGATCAGTGGACGAGCACCGGCTCGGCTGCCCGCTCTGCGGCCTCGCCGTCGGTCGAGACCGTTCCGGCGGGCTTGCGGATGAACAGGAACACGAGCACCGCACCGGCCGCGAGCAGGAATGCACTCACGGTGAACGCGACGTTGTACCCGTAGATCGCGCCGTTGGCCAGCGCGAGAGGTGCGACCCCGTGGGTGGTCGCGTAGGTAGCGACCGCCGTGGTGAAGATGGTGTTCAGCAGGGCCGCGCCTAGCGACCCACCGACCTGCTGCGTCGCGTTCACCATCGCGCTTGCCACGCCCGCGTCGTGGTCGCTGACGCCGGATAGGGCCGTGCTGGACAGCGGCACGAACATCAAGCCCATGCCGATGCTCATCGCGACGAACGACGGCAGGATGTGTGTCACGTACGACGAATGCAGGTCGAGCTGCGTCAGCCACGCCATCGCGGCGGTCGCGAGCACCCCACCGACCGACATGAGCCAGCGTGGCCCGATGCGCGGCAACAACTGCGCCGCGATGATGGCCGCGACGACGATGCCGCCAGAGAACGGCAAGTACGCGACGCCGCTGCGCAAGGCGCTGTAGCCGAGCGTCAGCTGCAGGTAGTACGTCATGAACAAGAACATGCCCAGCATGCCCGCGCCGGTCAGGACCGACACCAGGTAGGACACGCCACGATTGCGGTCAAGCAGCACCCGAAGCGGCAGCAACGGGTTCGACGTACGCGACTCCCACCATATGAACACGGCCAGCAGCAGGCCGGCGAGGACCAGCCAGGTGATCGTCGTGGTCGAGCGCCAGTGGTCGTGCTCCGTCGCGGCCTTGGTGAATCCGTATACCAGCGCGGTCAGGCCACCCGTGGCAAGGATCGCACCCGGTACGTCATAGCGCGTGTTCCCATGCGCGCGGCTCTCCCGCACGAGCGGTACCGCGGCGGCGAACGCAACCAGGGCGATCGGGATGTTCACCAGCAGGCACCAGCGCCACGTCGCGTACTCGGTCAGCAGACCACCGGAGATGAGGCCGATCGCAGCGCCACCACCGGAGATCGCGCCGAAGACACCGAACGCCTTCGCCCGCTCCTTCGCCTCGGTGAACGCGACAGTGAGCAGCGACAACGCAGCCGGTGCGAGCAGCGCACCGAATGCGCCCTGCAACGCACGTGCGGTGAACAGCATGCCGGCGTTGGCTGCGGCGCCCCCGAGCGCGGACGCCGCGGCGAACCCGAGCAGGCCGATCAGGAACGCGCGCTTGCGCCCGAAGTAGTCGGCGATGCGGCCGCCGAACAGGAGCAGACCGCCGAACGTCAAGGTGTACGCCGTGACGATCCACTGGCGGTCCGCATCCGAGATATGCAGCGCCTTCTGCGCCGACGGCAGCGCGATATTCACGACCGTCGCGTCGAGCACGACCATGAGCTGGGCGAGCGCGATGACGGCGAGCGCGAGCCAGCGCCGACTGTCTGGGGGCCTCGTTGTGTCGCGTCCCCCGGTCGCCGTGGCCTGCGCCGCGGCGGTCTCTTGCGACATGTCTCCTCCAATGGAAGGGGTGGTGCGCGCAGCACACAGGCGCGCGTCACCGCACGGCACGTCGGCCGTGGATCGGCGTAGCTTCGGTTGTGGAGTGTTGTCTGGTGGCTATGCGTGCGGGTCGCGTGCTTGTCGCAGGACGGGCAGGAGTACATCGTCGACGACGTGTACGACAAAAACGTCGTCGAGCGGCCCGGCCGCCCAGATCCTTCTGGTCAGCACCATCGCGTGAAGGACCTCGTGCAGCAGGTCCGGATCCGTGTCGGCCGGGACTTCCCCACGCGCCTTCGCGCGGTCAATGATCGTTTCGTGCACGACGTGCTTCATCTGGTAGGTGCACCGGTAAAGCGTGCGCGACAGTTCGGCGTTATGTGCCGCCGCGCTCATCAAACCCGTCACGACAGCGCCGTCCGGGCTATCGGCGACCCGGCACGCGCCCGTCATGAGCGCGATGAGATCGCCCCGCAGCGTCCCGGTGTCCGGCGGCTCGGGTGTGCCGCCGAAGCGATGCACCAGGGCCTCGATCACCAGATCCGGCTTGTGCGGCCAGGCCCGGTAGATGGTCGCCTTGCTGGCACGGGCCCGTGCCGCCACCGCGTCCATCGACATCCGGTCGTAGCCGACCTCGCTGAGCAGTTCGAAGACCGCGTGACAGATCGCCTCATGGCGCACCGACCTCGGCGCCCCATGCGTCGACTCCGCTGCGATCTCCGCCACGGGCCACCCCCATAAATACGGAACGAAACCGTTCCGTACAGCACGCTACCCCAAGCCGGCAGGGGACGAAACCGCTCCGTACATCTCGTCCGCCGTGACCCCCGGCACACCGGTCCGCGGAGCACGTCGTGGCACAACCACCGCCACATCCCGCAACGTGACCGTCCTGTGCGGGCGGAAGTGGCTTTCGAAACGGCCCTGGCAGAACGCGGGATCACGCTTTGTTCACCCGGTCGTTTCTTTCGTCAGTAAAGATGCGTCCTGTCAGCTTCCTCCACCTCTGGGAGGTAAATAGTGTCGCTGTCGCGCCGCGATCTGCTGCACGGTGCTGCCGGAGCGGTGACGCTCGGTACGACCAGCGGCTGGACCAGCACCGGTAACGGCCAGACCGCACCGGTTACGGCGCCTCCCCGTACCGTCGTACTCACGGCAACCGTGTCCGGCACCGGGTCGTACACGCGGCTGCCGTTCCAAGTGCCGACAGGTACCACGCGCATCGACGTGCGAATGACCAAATCCGAGCCGACCGCGGCGCTGGGAATCGGACTGTTCGACGCGCGGGGCGACGATTATCAGTCGCCCGGCTTCCGTGGCATATACGGCGAGGAGCGCTCACAGTTCTTCGTCTCGACCGCGGCGGCCTCCGAGGCGTTCATGCCGGGTCCGATGCCGGCGGGGCAATGGACGGTACTCGTGCCGGTGTTCAGAGCACCGATACCCACCCGTGTAACCGTCGAAGTGACGATGTCCTTCGGGCCGCAGGGCGCGCCGTTCCGTCCGGGGCCCAAACCGGGAGTCGTACTCGACGAGCCGGGTTGGTACCGCGGCGACCTGCACTGCCACACCACGGCGAGTTCGGACGCCTGGTCGTCGGGCAGTGCGATGACGCCGGCACAGTGGGCCGACGCCTGCCGCAAGGCAGGGCTGGACTTCGTCGCGATGACCGACCACAACGTGGTCAGCCAGAACTACTTCCTGGCACGCGACGCGGGCGTCGACGTGCTGCTTATGCCGGGCGAAGAGATGACGAACTGGTTCCATGGCCACGCAACCGTCTCCGGAATCGACATAGGACAATGGCTGGACTGGCGGCAGACTCCGCTCGGCCTGCCGCTACCCAGCGGGCACGCACGGATCCGGGACTTCCTACGGGTGGCGGAAGGCATGGGCGCCTACGTCGCCGCCGCGCATCCCGCCGGAGCGCACCTGGCATGGCGGTTCACCGCCGACGCTGAGACCGACCCGGCCTCGCGCGTTGCCGGCTGGGAGGTCTGGACCGGCCCCTGGCAGCCCGACGACGAGGCATCGCTGGCGACGTGGGACCACATGCTCGGGCGCGGGTGGCGGGTCAACGCCAACGGCGGGTCCGACCTGCACGGCGTGGTAAACGACGGCGGCACCGCCGTCGGCCTGCCGACCACCGTCGTCTACGCCGACCGGCTAGCCACGCGCGACGTCGTAGCCGCCCTCAAAGCCGGACGATCGTTCATAACCCGCACCCCAGACGGCGTGGAGATCTATCTGTCAGCGGCCCGCCCCGGGCAGGCAGTCGGGGTCGGCGGCACGGTCTACGGCGCCCCCGGCGACCCGGTCACGGTGACCGCTCAGGTCCGGCGCGGCGGCGGCATGCGGCTGGTGCTCATTTCCGGCGGCACGCCGGTGTTCACCCGACCGCTCGCTGGCGACGACGAGACCGTACAGACGGTGGTGCCGATCCCGGCCGCCGGAGGCTATGTGAGGGCCGAGGTTCGAGGCATCCCGCGCCCCAACCCCGTCAACCCCAAAGCGTCACAGGGTGACATGGAGGCGCTGACCAACCCGGTGCGGCTGGTGGTCGGCGACCCGCCACCCGGGTACGTCGCCGCAGTCCCGCCCGTGCCGTCGCAGGTAGGCCCACGCCGTACCTCCGCTACTCCTGGCAGGTGACGACGTCCCCTAAGCCTCAGGCCGCAACTCGATCCCACACGGTCGAATCGCATCTGCTCCCGTCAGCGTCCGCCCCCCTTCTGACTCCGTTGGAATGAAGGGTTCGGGCTCGGATCAGGTCGGCTTTCGGACCTCGATGAGGTAGCGCTGGGAGTGGGCCACGAAGCCGCCCTCCCGGCAGATCTGCTCGTGCAGGTCGGCCAACTGCCGGCGGTAGCGGGCCACCGTGAAGTCCGGCACCGCCTGGCCCTCGGCAAGCAAGTCCTCAAACGACGGCGATGAAGTCATCCCCGCAGTCTCGCCACGGCCCGTCGCGCCCGACAACTGGTTTCCTTCGAACCCATCTATCACCCTCATCGGCCGTACTCAGGTCGAATCGTCGGCGGACCGGCACTGGCTCAGCGCTTCGCGCTCGGGTCGTTCGGCAGCGGCGGCGTGGTGCTCGGCGGCCGGCGCAGGTGGGTGGCCTGCTCGAAGGAGTAGGACAGCGCGATCAGTTTCGGCTCGCTGAACGCGGTACCGAGGAATGCCAGGCTGATCGGCAGCTTGTTCGCCGTGAAGCCGTTGGGAACCTGCACTGACGGGTAGCCGGACAGGCTCGCCAGGTCCGAGCTGCCTGGTACCGGGCTGCAGTCGTTCGTCGCGGTGCTGCCGGGGATGGCCGTCGGCGGGCAACTCGCGTTCGCGAAGACCAGCGCGTCGAGGTGATTGTCCCGCAGTACCGCGTCGATCCCCGCCCGGAACGATGCCGGGCCGGTGGCCAGTGCTTGCTGGTAGTCCGGATCGCTCAGCGAGCCGCGGGCCTCGGCCTGCTGCAATCGTTTCAGCACCGCCGGGGAGATACCGAAGCCCGGCTGGCTGCTCTTGGCGATCACGTCGGCCAGCGTCTTGACCGGAACGTCGGCCGGACGGGTCGCGAGGTAGTCGGCGAGCTGGTACTTGAACTCCAGGTCGGAGATCGTCGAGTACACCTGCCCGGCGGAGGCGATCAGCTGATCGGGCAGGTGAACGTTGACCACGGTCGCGTCCTTGGCCTGCATAGTGGTCAGGGCGCGGCGTGTCGCGGCGTCGATCTCGGCGTTTCCGCCCCAGTAGTTGTCGACGACGCCGATGCGCGCGCCGTTCAACGCGCCGGCACGCAGGAACCGCGTGTAGTCGGTGTAGGAGTGGCCCACGCCGGCCTGGGTCCGCGGGTCTGCCGGGTCCGCGCCGGTCAGCGGGCCCAGCAGCGCCGCGGCGTCGGAGACCGTGCGGGCCAGCGGACCGGCGACGTCGAAGGTCAGGCTGAACGGGATGATCCCCTTACCGCTGACCAGCCCCATCGTCGGCTTGATGCCCACGAGGTCATTCGCGGCGGCCGGTCCCCGCAGCGAACCGCGCGTGTCCGTGCCGATGCCGGCCTCGGCGAGGTTCGCCGCGACCGCGGCTCCGGGACCCGCGCTCGACCCGGCCGGGCCTCGGGTGAGGTCGTAGGGGTTGAGCGTCTGGCCGCCCATCGAGCTGTACCCGCCGCCCGGCGAACCGCCGTGCGCCCACTCGTCAAGATTGCCTTTGCCCAAGATGATGGCGCCCGCCGCCTTGAGCCGCGCGGTCACCGTGGCGTCGTGGCTGGGGTAGGTCCCAGCCAGCGCCTTCGACCCTCCGGTCGTCTGCATGTCCGCCGTATCGATGTTGTCCTTGAGGATCACCGGCACGCAGGTCAGGGGGCCGGCCACGCCGTGGCGGGCGATCGCGGCGTCCTGCTTCGCCGCCTGCTTCACCGCGTCCGCCGACACCGTGATGTAACTGTTGATCTTCGGTCCGGCGTCGTCATATGCCTTGATCCGGCGCAGGTAGGCGCTGACGAGGCGCGTGCAGGTGACCTGATGCGAAGTCAGGGCGGCGTGAATGCCGGAAATTGTCGCCTCGCTTAGCGAGAACGTCCTCTCCTGGTCCTGGGCCGATGCCGGTGAAGCCGGCAGCGTCGTGCCGGCGGCGAGGACGGCGAGGGCGATGAGTGGCGGCAGCATCCGCCGTCGAAGCCGGGTGGCTAGGGACATCTTTCCCCTTTGTGATGGCGCCTGGTCGAGCATCGTGAAGGCGCCTCCGGCAGACGCTTGCCCGGTAGGCGCTGAGCGACCCTACGGGCGGCGGGCATCTGGCCACGTTGCAGCACTGTAAACCGCCGATTACGAAGATCAGGGACAACTCATCCTCGGGGAGATTGGGACTGGCGCT
>JAOPWA010000001.1 GCA_025965915.1 Dactylosporangium sp.
GATGATCGAGTCCGTGTCGGCGTGCGGATGCGCGTACACCGCGTTCAGCACCGCCACCCGAGGACGGGTCACGCGCAACGCGGCCCCGCGCAGCATCTGCTGGAAGTCCAGGGTCGTGGCCACGTCCGCAGTCTGGCCCGTTTTCTGGAATCAGTCAAGAATATGGGCTGGACGTCACCCTTGACCTGAACCAGGTCATGCGCCTGTGGGTGGGGCCGTGTCGGCCAGCAGCGGGGTGAACCGCTGCACCCACCGGTACACGGCGACGTGGTCGACCTCCACACCGCGCTCGGCCAGTCGCTCCTCAACGTCGCGATAGGACACGTTGAACCGCAGATACCACCGCACCGATACCACGATCACCTCAGGCGGGAACCGGAACCCGGCAAGCGCAGATTTCGGAGGTAGCCACGGGCGAAGACGGCTCGACGACTTCACAGCCCAAGTCTGTCTCGATCTTGCCAATGCACAACGCAACAGAGCAATTCGTCGATCCCTCTAGCTCGGTCGTACGAGCCAAAGACGCGATCCTCGCCGCGATCGTGAGCGTACGTGGAGATCTCGAACTCATGGCACGGCAGCAATCAGATGCTGTGCCTACGGCTCAGTCAGCGTGCAACGTGCTTGAGCGCCCGGACGAGGAGGCGGCAGGACAACAGCCGCAGCGATCGCGCCGATCAGCTCCACCTCCTTTCAGTCGCCGGATGATCTTCAGCGTTTCCACAGCGAACTGCGAGCAGCCTGGAAAGGGAAATGCCCGGTGGTCCGAGAAGCCGGACGACCGTTTGAGTACTGCAGGAGGTTCGGCATGAAGCCGATCAAGCGCATCGTGATGACGACCGTGGCGGCCGCCGCTATGGCGCTCGGCGGAGGCATCGGCGTGGCAGCTGCTGACGGCCCGCCGCCGTCACCGACGCCCAGCACAACCACGTCGGAGAGCCCGAGCAGCATGCCCGCCGCGCCCGGTGCGACCGTCACGCCCAGCACAACCACGTCGGAGAGCCCGAGCAGCATGCCCGCCGCACCCGGTCTGACCGTCACGCCCAGCACCACCGTCACACCCAGCACCACCGTCACGCCCAGTGCCGGATGATCTCCAGCGTTTACACACTGAACTGCGGGTGGCCTTGCCCTTGCCGAACACCTCGTCCGTGCAGCTCATGCGGCGTGCTGGTACTCGTGGAGACATCCCATGAGCTGTTGTTGTCAAGCAGCGGCTTGTAGATCTTGTTGGTGGTGTGCCCATGCGGTGGTTTCGTCGTAGGTGGTGCCGGCCTTGAGGCAGCCGTGCAGGATGCCGACGAGGCGATTGCCGAGTTGGCGTAGCGCGGCGTGGTGGCCGACGCCGCGGGCGCGTAGCTGGTCGTCGTAGGCGCGGGCGCCGGGGGATGCGCGTAGCGCGGCGAACGCTTGGCGGTTGAGCGCGTCGATGAGCCGGTCGTTGTGCACGTAGCGGGCCAGTACGGTCTTCTTCTTGCCGGACTGGCGGGTGATCGGGCTGGTCCCGGCGTAGTTTTTGCGGGATCGGGCGTCGGGGTAGCGGGTGGTGTCGTCGCTGAACTCGGCAAGCACCCGGGCGCCGAGCACCACGCCCAGGCCGGGCTGGCTGAGGTAGATCTCAGCGTCGCCGGTGCTGGCAAAATGCGGCTCGACCTAGCCTTCCAGGGTGGCGATCTCGGCGTTGAGTGTGGTCAGGATCGCCACTTGGGCGGGCGCCGTGGCCGCGTAGGCGCCGGCCACCGCCGGCGGCTGGCCCGGCTGCTTGCTGCACAGGGCGGCTGGATTGTGGCGGCCTTCGCCGCGGTGTCGCGGCGGTGGGCCCGCTTGAGCGTGGCGGTGATCTGCGTGGTCGACAGTCGGGCCGCCGACACGGGGTCGGGCGCCCGGCCCAGCAGTTCCAACGTGTCGGGGGCGTCGAGGTCGTCGAAGGCGAGCATCGCGGCGGGGAAGAACTCGCGCAGCATCTGGCGTGGCCGCAGGACATGTCGGGTTCGTTCCCAGATCAGCGTCTTGTGCGCCCGGGTCAGCACCTTGACCGTCTCGGCCTGGCCGCTGTCTCCGGCCATCGGCCGCAGCGTGTGCCGCCTGCTGCGCACCATGTCGGCCAGGGTATATGCGTCGGCGGCGTCGCTCTTGCCACCGGAGCTGCGTTCGGTTTCCCGGAACCACGCCACCTGCAACGGGTTGATCGGGTACACGATGTAGCCGGACGCGACCAGCGCCTGCACCCACGGACCACGATCGGTCTCGATCCCGACCACCACCTCGACCGGGCCGGCGTCCTCGTCGACGTGTTCGCCGATCATCGCGTGCAACCGGGCTATCCCGGCGATCCCGTCGGCCAGCTTCGCCTTACCCAGCCGTCGGCCGTCTTCGTCCTGCAGCTCGACATCGTGGTGCTCCTCGGACCAGTCGTCGCCGACGAACAGCACCTGCTTCATCCTCTACCTCCCACAGTGGACAGCCACCGCCGGCAGCTGACGGGAGACAACCAGCGCCCTAATAAACGAGTGCTCCAGCCGACACACGGCCGGGCACGACATTGCGCCTGCCGAGAATGCCATCCGTGCAGGTGGCGGCCCGTGCCTATGGGGTTTCAAAAACCTGAACCGGTGGTTACCTGGGCCTCTACGCGGCTCGTTCGTACTCGACGATCAGCCTGCCGAGGACCGGTCGGCGTTTGATCCGTTCGTGGGTCAGGTCGATGACGGGACGGTCGGATCGTGGGGGCTGCATGGCCGGATCGATGGGTGGGCGCCCCGGCCTGTTCGGGAAGGTCCAGTGGCAGGCGACCAGCCGCCGGTGCCAGCGCATGACCGTGGCTGGGGTGACAAGCCGGTGGGCGGTCAACGCTCGAGGCAGGTGCCTGATCAGGGCGGCGAGCACTGCCCGGTCGGCCCAGTTCAGACGCGGCATGGGGTTCTGCCGGCGCAGGACCGCGTTCTCATGACGGAGGACCAGGATCTCCACATCTTTGGCCGCACTGGTCCCGGCGAGCAGGGTCAGCCATTCGACGATGCGACAGAACACGAGGTAGAGCAGGCGTAGCGGCACAACCACGATCCTGCCTCAGGCCAGGATGGTGCCTCTGCATCTACCCAGGTC
>JAOPWA010000051.1 GCA_025965915.1 Dactylosporangium sp.
CGGCGGCCGGTCGAACGTCGAGGCGATGACCTCGCCCTTCACCGACCGCTGCATGTCGGTGACCTCTTCGGGCCGCTCGTCGACGAGAACGACCATCAGATGGCACTCCGGGTTGTTGTGGGTGATCGCGTTCGCGATCGCCTGCAACACCATCGTCTTACCCGCCTTCGGCGGCGAAACGATCAACGCCCGCTGACCCTTACCGATCGGCATCACGATGTCGATCACCCGGGTGGTGAGGATGTGCGGCTCGGTCTCCAACCGCAACCGATCCTGCGGGTACAACGGCGTCAGCTTGTAGAAGTCCGGCCGACGACGAGCCTCCTCCGGCTCCATCCCGTTGACCGTGTCCAACCGCACCAGCGGGCGATACTTGCCTCGACCCTGCCGGTTCCCGTCCCTTTGCCGGTTGCCGCCCTGCCGGCCGCCACCCGGTCGGTTACCGCTGTTCTCGCCGTCGGACGAGTCGACGTCGCCGACCGGCCGCGCCAACCCGGTGACCTCGTCACCGCGGCGCAGGCCGTACCGCTTGATCTGGGCCGCCGACACGTAGACGTCGTCCGGCTCGGCAAGATAACTGGAGGTACGGATGAACCCGTAGTTGTCGAGCACGTCGACGATGCCGGCAACCGGTACGTCTGAGCGGGTCTCTACGTGAGCCAGGCTCGCGTTCCGCCGCCCTGTTGATTGTGTGTTGCTCATGCCGATCCTCCTGAAGATGTGGCTGAGCTGAAGATATGGTTTGGCGCCTGACCGGCCCTGCGAGGTGTCAGCGTTGGTGACGGCTCGGGTCACGGAATAGTGCTGATGAAGCGCCGGAGTGTCCGGCGTGATCACCGTTACGAGAGGCGCCGCGCGATGTGGTGATCGGAAGACTCCCTGGGGCAGCAAGATCTGCCGGCATCCACGGGGACTATTTAACTATAACTCGGGAAGCGGCCAAGAGCAAAATGTTCCCTGCCCGGACCACCAGCGACATGCTCATCGGAGGAGTCTGTACAGAGGGCACCCGCGACGGCACGATAGGCCCTGAGCCTGGAACGCTCGCCTGACTGCCGTCGGTTTCGGACGAAGGACTACGCATGAGCACCTTGGACCGCCACGTCGTCGTCGGCCTCGACAACGGCGGCAACTGCAACAACGCCACCGTCCTCGACGCCTCCGGCCGGTTCCTGGTGGACCGGCTGTGCGAGACACCGAGCCTGGTGCAGTCGGGTCCGGAGGTTGCCATTCAGGCCCTCGTCGACGCGTTGGAGAACGTCCTCGAGGTCACCGGCACGGCCAGGGACGCGGTGGCGGCCGTGGGTCTGGACACGCCCGGCCCGGCGAGTGCGACCGGTGTCATCTCGTCGAAAGGCGCGACCAATTTCTCGCAGCCCGCCTGGCACGGGTTTGACATCCGGAGCGCGCTCGAGGCCCGGCTGGGGCTGCCCGTCGTCTACAACAACGACGGCAATGCCGCGGCTCTGTACGCCCATCATGCGCACTTCGGCGCGTGGGCAGCCGCACGGTCCTCGGTCTCGGCCATCGTCGGCACCGGCCTCGGGGGCGGTGTGGTCGAAGCCGGGCGGGTCGTCAAGGGAACCGCCGGAATGGCCGGCGAGCTGGGGCACGTCCACATACCGCTGCACGGCCTGCTCGACGATGGCCAGCCGCTGCCGATCTGCAACTGCGGCTTCGTGGGTGACGCGGAGAGCGTCGCGTCACTGACAGGCATCGAAATGAACCTCCTGCCCTACTGGCTCACCCGTTTCGACGGTCACGAACTGAGCGAGGTGGGCTCGCTCGGCAAGGCCGCGAAGCTCGTACGCTCCTACGGCGAGGCCGGGGATCCGCTCGCGCTCAAAATTTTCGAGCAGCAGGCGATGGCTCTCGGGCGCTTGTTCACGATCGCCGCCAATTTCACCGATCCGAGCGCGTACTTCGTCGGCGGCGGTGTCGTCGAGGCCGCGCCGGCATTCCGTGAATGGTTCCTGGCAACGGTACGCGAGCACACGCTGCTGCGCGCCGAACAGGCGGCGGTGGCGAAATTCGCCCTCGTTCCTGACCTGGATATGGCAGGCGCGCGGGGCGCGGCGATCGCAGCGATGGAAGCGGTGGCGGCGCCCGCCGCCTGACGGTCGGTCGGGCCCCCGCCGCACCCGCGGATACCGTGGATGCTGTGGTGGAGCAACTGTGGTGAAGCAATCGTGGTGAAGGCGTCAAGACGCGGGCCGGCCAGCATCATCGAACCGGTCGATCTCGGCACCGCCGCGCTGGTGCCCGACCGCGACCGGCCGGGGGGCTGGACGCTGCTGGTGGACGGGGTGCCGCAGTCGCACGTAGACCTTGGTGACCCGACCTACCTGGAGTTCGAGTACATGCGCCGGCTCGCCTCGGTCATCGACGTCGCCGCCCCGACCGGCTCGCCGCTGCGCGTACTGCACCTGGGCGGCGGTGCGCTCACGCTGCCGCGCTATCTCGAAGCGACCCGCCCGAAGTCCCGCCAGCGCGTGGTCGAGCGCGACGCCGCCCTCATCGCCCTGGTGCGGCGCGTCCTGCCACTGCCCCGCGGCGCCGACCTACGGGTACGGGTCGCGGACGCCCGCGCGGCCGTCGAGACCGCCCGGGACTCGACCTTCGACCTGGTGATCGCCGACGTCTACCGGGCGGCGCAGATGCCCAGCACGGTCGCCAGCGTCGAGTTCGCCGCACACATCGCCCGGATACTGCGACCGGGCGGCCTCTACGCGGTCAACGTCGCCGACCTGCCGCCGCTCGCGTTCTCCCGAATCCAGGCCGCCACCCTGCGGACCGCGTTCCCCGACGTCTGCGTCATCGCTGAGGCCGGCACGCTGCGCGGACGGCGGTACGGCAACGTGGTGCTCGCCGCCGCGACCCGACCGGACGGCCTGCCAACCGAGCGACTGGCCGCCGCCGGCAGGCGGGACGCGTTCCCGGCCCGGCTGCTGCACGGCGACAGCCTCGACCGGTTCATCGCCGGTTCGCGACCGATGACCGACGCCGACGCCCAGGACTCGCCCAAGCCACCGCCGGGACTACTCACCTGACGCGGATGTCACGTTCCGGCGGCGCAGGAAGAAGCCGCCGATGCCGGCGGCGACGGCGAGTACCGCCGCACCACCCGCGGCCAACGAAAGGGCGCTGCTCGTGCTGCTGGCCCGGGTCAATGTCACGGTGCGGGCGGAGCCGCTGACACCGGAAGGCTGCTGCTGGATGGATGTCTCGGAGGCGGCAGCGGTCGCGGCGGCACGGGAGCCAGCTCCGACGGCACCCCCGAAGCTGACATCGGAGCACGAGTAGTACGTATCGGGGGTGCTCGAGTTCTGCCAGATGGTGTAGATCAGGTGATGACCGGTCTTGGCCGCCGGCAGCGCGCCCCGCATGACGTACGCGCCATTCGTCAGCGCCGGGTCGGTGACCGTGAGAAACGGCTTCGACTCCAGGTCACTCCACCTGAGCGGCTTGGTCGGGTCGTAGCCGTCCCTCGTGACGTACAGCCGGAAGGTCCCCTTGTGCGGAATCGTCTCCCGATAGGTGAACGTGAAGCCGGCTCCGGCCGCCAACCGGGTCGCCGGCCAGTCAGCGCGCGGCAGATCAAGACCCTGGTACGCGGGGAGCCCTCCGCTGCACAGTTTCCCGTCCGGGATCACCTCACGGTCACGGCCGCCGACATTGGCGACACGGAGGTTGTCCCAGTTCGCAAATGGCAGTGCGCCGCTGACGGCGACAGCGGCTTTACACGCCGCCGACTGTGCGTTCTGCCGTCCGTCCGGACCGCACGCCACCACCCGGCTGACCGGGTTGTCCAACGCGCCGTGTGCCTGGGCCGGCATCGTCGCCAGGCCCACGAGCAGCAAAGGTGCCGTGACGACGAGGGCGACCCCGGTGAGCCTGCGGTGTGCGGCCATCTGGCAGATCTCCTTCGTTCGGTCCGATGGCCAGCAGCAGGCCGACCCACCCGCCTGGTTACACGCACTTGATCTCTGCGGCGTTCACTCGCTCAGCTACGAACAGCAGCGAGCGGAGCGGACGCACCCTAGACGATGGCATCGGCGATCTTCTGGGCCTGTGCCTGGTGCTGGTCGTACGCGCCCGGAAACGCCGACCGCTGCACCGCCTGGGCAGCCGCGCCTACGCTCATCGTCGGCCAGCCGGAGACCGTGACCAGCCGGCCGTAGAACCGGCTGGCGGCGGTCGCCGGGTCCATCAGCTCGGCGGCCGTACCCCAGCCCTGGCTTGGACGCTGCTGGAACAGACCGACCGAGTCGAAGTTGGACCCCACGCCCTGGTGCGGGTGGTTCAGCGACTGTGGCACCCGTGAGTTGGCGAGGTTGCGCAGGCGAGTTTCCTGCAGAGCAGTCGCGATCGCTACCACGTGCGCCCGCTTGGGCAGGTTCATCCGGTTGCCGGCCTGAACGATGGCGACCGCGTTGTCCATCTCGATCTGGCTCAGACCGGCGACCGGCTGGCGCTTGGCCGGCTGCTGAGGGGCGGGCTGCTGCGAGGCGGCCGGCAGCGGCGTGGACGAGGCCGGCGATGACGGCGCCGGACTGAGCGACGGATCTGGGCGCGCCAAGTCACGCGCCGCCCGATCGGAACCCGCTCGCGCGGAATCTATTGCGAAGGCTGTCGTGGCATCGGATGCGGCCGCCGGCTCGACAGTGGGAACAAGAGCGTTGATCGCCAATACGCCGGCCGTCAGCACCACAGAGGACGCCAGCAGCGCCCATATCCACGGGAGAACCCTGGAACGCCGGACGTGCCGGCCTCGACCCGATCCACGGCGCTCAGGCGCGGGCCGGATGCCCCCGCCCCTTGGTTCATCGTCGTC
Source organism: Dactylosporangium sp. (assembly GCA_025965915.1). Taxonomy (GTDB): domain Bacteria; phylum Actinomycetota; class Actinomycetes; order Mycobacteriales; family Micromonosporaceae; genus Planosporangium. The sequence continues at coordinate 4,835 of JAOPWA010000051.1, forward strand.
GTCGGCGTCATGGTGCATCCGGTCAACCTAGGCAGTGACCTGCCT
>JAOPWA010000099.1 GCA_025965915.1 Dactylosporangium sp.
TGGCCGGCCCGTACAGGGTGGCGCCGGTCTTGGAAAACACCGCGACGCCGGTGTTGACGACCTCCACGATCTGGTTCGCTCCCACTGCGGCGTTCGGGTCGGGTGGCACACCGGTGACCGAGAACGAGCCCTGCGGTCCGGAGAAGCCCTGCCCGAGGCCGTCGAAGCTGGCTGACGGAGTCGGCGCCGCCGCGCTCATGCTGGTTTGCACCACCGGGTCGGCCCGGTGCGCGACCGGCTGTTGGGGCATGTGCGGGATGGAATCGGTGGGCCGCGGCGCGGTGCCGACCGGTACCGGCGCCATGCTGCGCAGCGGGGCAGAGGTGTCGTTGTGCTCCTGGTAACGCATTGTGGAGTGTGGGCGGGGGGTTGGTCGGGCCTGTGCCGGCGCGGCAAATCCGACCAGCACGCTTGCGGTGGTGACCGCGATGGTGGTGGCGGTGGCGGCGAGGAACCGGCGTAACGGTGACGCCATCGAAGGGATCCCTTCGTGAGGGGCTACGGTGCGGGGGGCACGCACGGCGCGAGAGGTCTCGCGTTAATCGGCATCCTGGCCGCAGCATTGATCTGCAATCAATATCCCTAGATCTATGAATGCGCGCCGAGGGTACGTGTAGGGCTTTGTAGGGGAAAGATGCGGGCTGCCGTAACATGCGAGCGCTTGCGACCGAGCCCGCGCCGTGCCAGAACTCGATGCCGGTTATAGCCGCCGCCGTCCCGGTAGTCGAAGTGCCGCCATTGTTAACGCGTCGCGGTAGGTGCCTGTGGGCTCGAAGGCCGGTTCGGCTATGCCGCCTGCGAATATTCCTTGATCACGGCCCCGAGGATCGGTCGCCGGTGAGCCCGGGCGGCGTTGAGGTCAACGACGTGCGGCGGCGGACTTGGCGGCTGCTGTCCGAGCGGCGGCGCGGACGGACGGTCCCCGGTCTGGTTGAGAATCTTCCACACCGTGCTGGCCGCCACCTGATGGCCGAGGCCGACCAGCTCACCCTGTGTCCGTCAATGCCCCACAGGGGATTCTCCACCGCGAGTCGCAGCACAAGGTCATGGACCTGCAGTCCCAACGGCATCCCGCCGCGTGCGTGGGGGTTGCCCACCCGCCGGGTTCGGTGGGCGGGCAACCCCACACGCGGGACGCCCCGATCGGTCAGGAGGCGGTCAGGGCGGTGTCGTCGATGACGAAGGACGTCTGAGCGGTGTAGTCCTCGTTGCCGGTGAACTTGAGGGTGATGGTCTGCCCTGCGTAGGTGGCGAGGTTGAAGGTCTGCTGGGTGTAGCCGGTGTTGTGGTCGAGGTTGGAGTAGGTGGCCAGGGTGGCCAGTACCGTGCCGGAGGAGTTGAGGATCTGCACGGTGAGGGTGTCGTACTTGGCGGTGGTGGTGGTCTCCGCGGTGTCGATGTGTAGCCACAATCCGAGGCTGTAGGTGGTGCAGCCGGCAGGCAGGTTCACCGATTGGCTGAGGGTGTCGGTGTGGGTGCTGCCGTAGCCGTCCAGCCACGCATCCCAGGAGCCGCTGTGCGGCGGTTCGCTGCTGCTGTTGTTGATCACTCCGGAGTTGGTTGTCCAAGGGGCGGCGGTGCCGGTTTCGAAGCCGGGGTTACCCAGCCGTTGGCCGCCGCCGGTGCAGCCTCCGCTGGCCGGGTTGATCGTCCAGGTGAAGGTGGCGGTGCCGGCGGCGCCGGTGGTGTCGGTGGCGGTGACCGTCACGTTCGAGGTGCCGGCGGTGGTCGGGGTGCCGGAGATCAGGCCGCTGCCGCTGTTGATGGACAGTCCGCCCGGTAGCCCGGTGGCCTTGTAGGTGAGAGTCTGGCCGGTGGCTGAGTCCCTGGCTTGGATCTGCAGGCTGGTCGCCGTGCCGACGGTGCCGGTCTGGGCGCCGGGGTTGGTGACGGTGACGGTGTTACCGGTGCTGGTGCCGAACTGGACGTCGAGGACGGCGTGCAGTTCGATGCCGTTGGGGGCCACTCCGGTCTGGCCGTGCAGGAAGTCGAAGAACCCGACGCCGGTCACCGTCACGGGAACGTTGGCGGTCTGGAAGCTGGTGGTGGGGGTGTATTTGGCGTCGAACTCGCCGCGGGCCTTCTGGATGCTGGAGGTCAGTGGGCTGGTCGAGCCGACGCAGGCCGGGTCGGGGATTTCGGAGATCATGGTGTGGCCGGGTCCGTCGGACAGGACCAGGTGGTAGTCGGAGTCGGCTTCCAGTTTGTACTGCGTCAGGGTGGCGTGCAGTTGGTAGACGGTGTCCTCGGTGGGCGCGACCCTGTTGTTGGCCGGCAGGTTGGCCGGTGCGGGCAGCGCGTCGAGAGCGGCGATTGTGGTCTGTGTGGTGGACTGCAGGGTGATCTTCGCCCGGTCGGCGTCGGTGCCGGTCTTGACCGACCAGCGTTCCACCCCGCAACTGCCGGTAGCCGCCAGCGCCTTGGTGGTGACCGCTTCGTGTTCTTCGGCGTCGGGGTGTCCTTCCCGGAACGCGGCGTTGACGGTGGTGGTGGCCACGCCGGCGGCGGCCAGTACGGCCACCACCACGATCGCGGTGCGCACGAGTCGTCGGGTCTGCATGTGCAACCTCCCAAACGGTGAAGGGGCGGGCCGTCGGTGTGGGGATCGTCCCGGCTCGGGCTGCCGGCGGTAGACGGGCCACCGAAGGGGCGCGGCGGGAGCTGTCAAGACATCAAAATATGGGCACGTATTGACGTGTACGGGTAGGGGTGTCGAGCGTGCGGCGGTGCCTGGGTGAACAGTCGGCGAGCATCCGCCGACCATCGGTTGTGGCGATTTAGTGCCGGTGGGGCGTTGACGCATGGGCGCGAGCGCGATTGCCGGGTCCGGGCCCGGGGGGGCACGTGTTCGGGGCCGGCGTTGGTGCAGCCGGCACCGGCCGGGTCGTGTTTGTGGTTCGGGGTGGGGCACTGGCCCGCCTCGACGCCGACACGGGCCGTGCCTGGCAGGCCGTACCCCGGCTGGGTAGGCCCGTGCGGGAACGGGCCCACCTCCTCGGGTCAGTGTGGGTCGATTAGTGGGCGGTGGGCAGTCGGTTGGGTGTCGCGGCTGCCGCGGGGTTGGCGAGGGTGGGTGCTTGGTTGCGCAGGGCGCCGCCGGTGATGGTCAGCGGTCCGGCGGTGTACATGGCTTCGTCGAAGGCGTTCCCACTCGCGGGGGACTTGCCGACGGCGAAGATGGCCACGGCTTTACCGGAGGCGATGGAGCAGGAGATGTAATCGCCGACCATGCGGCCCTGGGTGGTGTTGGCGATCAGCGACAGGCCGAACGGCCCGGCCACGGTCTGTGGCGCGCTCCAACTGGTCCCTGCGTTGGATGAGGAGATGTAGCCGACCTCGAGTTGGCAGGTCGACGCGCTGCAGTTGGCGGTTGGGTAGAAGTAGTAGTACAGCCCGATGTGGGTGGCGGCGCCGGAGGTGGCCCGGTCGACACCGATGCCGGGGATGAAGTGGTCGACTCCGGAGGTGGTGGCGTCGATGGGCACCCGGGCCACGGCGCTCCAGGTAGTGCCGTTGCTGGAGGTGGAATAGACGATGTCGTTGGCGGGGCAGCCGGAGCGGAATCGGCAGTCCTGCCAGGCGACGTAGATGGTGCCGGCAGCGTCGATCTCGGCCGAGGGCAGTCCGTCACCGCTGCGTAGCCCGCCGGCCACAGCGTGGGAGGACACGTTCGCGATCAGGGACGTGGACGACCAGGAGGCGCCGCCGTCGGTCGAACGGAACGACCGGATGGCAGAGCCGTTGGCCGAGTACGCCACTACCACGGTCCCGTTGGGTTGGACCAGCGGCTGCCCACCCAAGCCCGAAGGGGAACCGGAGGGGGAAATCGGCGCCGACCAGGTGGCGCCGCCGTCGCTGCTGCGGGACATGACGATCCGGTTGCCGGAGGAGGTGATGTCGACCTCGATGTAGCAGGTGCCGTAGAAGGCACTGCTGCTGGTGTTGTCGCAGACGATCCATTCCTTGTCGTAGCCCTGACCGTCGTTGCCCACCGCGATGGCCGCGTTCTGCCAGGACAGTGCGTTGCTGGACCGGCTGACGGTGACGCCCACGCCGTTGGCGCTCGCGTCGATGACCAGTCCGGTGATCATCCATGTGCCGTGCCTGGCGTCGTAGGCCACGGCCGGGTCGCTGACCCGGGCGAACGGGCCGCCGCCTTGCAGGTTGGTGATGCCCGGCAGCATCCCCGATGTCCAGATGGTGCCGCCGTCGGTGGAGGTGTCGAAGGAGATGTCCGAGCCGCCGCCGTCGGTGAACCGGCCGACCTGGGAGGAACCGACGATCGTGTTACCCCAGGCGAAGGTGTCCGGCTCAACCTCGGTGGCGTGTTGGCTGGAGCTGTTGGTGAACGGGTCGGAGCTCACCCGGGTCAGTCCGGGCGGGGGTGGCGGCGGAGGCGGCGCCGCGCCGAGGGTGACGTCGTCGAAGAGCGTGTAGGTGGCGTCGCCGGCGTAGTTGTCGTCGTGGCTGGTCAGGGTCAGCGTGTATGCGTCGCCTGCGGCCACTGCAGCGCTGACCTGTTTCCATCCCTGCCCGTTGGTGCACGCCTTGGGCAGCACGGTCGTGGTGACACCGATCGTGGTGTCGCGCAGGGTAACGGTGGCCCAGTCGTAGGTCAGCGTGTCCGGGCAGGTGATCGAGTACCACAGCGACAGGGTCGCGCCGCCGGCCGGGCCGGTGAAGGTCTGGCTCAGCGATGAGTCCCCGTTGGTAGGCGAGGTGGACCCGACTCTGGCTGCGTAGGCGCCGGCGTGCGGGCCGTTGGTGGTGACGCCAGTGCTGCCGGTGCTGGTCCAGCCGGCGAGGCTACCGGTCTCGAAGCCACCGTTGGTGATACTGGTCGCCGCCCACGCCGGAAGCGCGACGGCGAGCGTCGTCGGCACGGCGACGGTCACCGCGCCGACGACGGTGAGCAGGATTCTGGGGGTGAGTCGATGCATGGCGTGTCCCTTCCGCCCCGGTCGAGGGGTCGCCCGACCGGTCAACAGGGTCGCCGTGTAGGGGTGAGCCGCGGCGACAGCCATTGGAATACATCGATGATTGATCGTTTTGAGGATCGACGCAACGCCGCTTGTGTTACGGAACCCGAATCCTGTCCCTACAAACTCCTACAACCACCCTCACCCCAGTGATGCGCGCGGGCCGCGGAGGGCGCGCGAACCGGGCCTTCGATGGCGATGAAGGCTCCGTTCATCGGTGTGCCCGGCTGAACACCGCAGAGGCCAGCCGACGCCACGGCGATCGGCAATCCGTCGTGGCCGGTCGTACGACCGGAGGCCGGACGGTCGCGTCAAGCAACGCAAGCCGGCCATGGAAGTGGTCTCGGGTCTGTTGACACGACAGCGCGACCGGGCAGGGCCACTGCCGGGCGCAGGAACACCCGCCGCCGGTGGGCCCGTGGTGAGCCAGGAACTGCGAACGCCACGGCGATCTGCTGCCGGGCGTAGGCGGCGAACTGGTCGCCATTGGGCTTGCGCATCGTCGCCTCCTTCGGTGATGTGGAATCCAGCGGTCCGCAGGCAATGGTTGCGGGTGCCGCCGGTCGCCGGATCTGGGATGGCGCTGGTGGATTGTCAGATCGACGGACGCGTTGAACCTGTATCAGGTCTGCGGTCAGATCGCTTGGGCGAGTTCGTCGAACGCCGCAGCCATGCGTATGCCGGGCTGGGTATCGAGGCCGAGTTCGTAGTGTCCGCGGCGCAGGTCTGTATGAAGGCGTGTCCGGCGATGATCACTTGTGCTGTCTTGTCCGCTCGTAGCCCGCGTATCGGTCTCAACCGGTGTTTGAGCCGGCCGTGATCAGCTTCGATTGGGTTGTTGGCGTACTGCTCGACGTGATGCCACGCCGATGGGATCAGTTCGTCGAGCACAGTCGGGTAAACCGCGGCGGCGTCGGTGATGACCTCGGTCGGCCCGACCTTCAATGTGGCCAAGGCCCGGCGGAAGAACCGGCGGGCGGCGTTCGCGTCGCGACGGGCCGAGACCAGTACATCGATGACCTGCCCGTACTGGTCGACGGCCCGGTACACGTACCGCCACCAGCCATTGACTTTGACGTAGGTCTCATCCACGAACCACCGGTTACCGGGTGAATGGCGGCGAACCGGCCAGCTGTGGGTGCCACATGGTCGGTCATCCTATGCGGCCTGCGAGTATTCGCCGATCAAGCCGCGGAGACGATCTCGGCGTACCACCGGCCCGCCGGTCGCCGCGACCAATGGCTGCGCCGGTCCGAGCGGCGGTGCCTGTCCCAACGAACGGTGCGGGCGGTGCACGTTGTAATGATCGACGTACTCGACCATCACCGACTGCAGGTGGCGACGTCCGAAGGTCAGCATCCGGCCGAGCAGTTCGCGACGTGCCGTGCCGACCCAGCGCTCCGCGTACGCATTGGCCCTCGGTGCCCGCACCGGCGTCTTGAGCACCTCGATGCCTGCGTCGGCGAAGACCGCGTCGAACATGGCGGTGAACTTCGTGTCCCGATCCCGGACCAGGAACGGAACGAGTCGGTTCGCTCGCCGAGGTCGATAAGGAGATTGCGCCCCTGCTGGGCCACCCACTCGGCGACCGGATGCGCGGTGACACCGAGCACGTGGACCCTTCGAGTGGCTACTTCGATCACGAAGAGCACATACGGGCGCCGGCCCACCGAAACCCCAACTCAACCACAACGGACGACTTTCTGGCACCCACAGTCGGCCGGCCACGACGGCCCGACCGACGTGGTGTCGTACACCGGCATCGGGTTGACGTGCTGGCCCTGCTGCCCACATGGCGGACAGAGCGTGAACGCGGCACTTTCCGGATAGTCCCGGCAGCACCGCGGGCAAGCCGGCCGGCCGAGATAGGCGCCGCTCACGCCGCGACAACCCGCAGGCCGCGATCAGTCACGGTGAAACGCCGGTGCCCGTCCGCGGTCACCGCGATAGTGTCCTCCACCATCATGCCGCCCCAACCCACCACGTAATACGGCGTCTCGAAGCAGAAGGTCATGCCCTCCTCCAACGCCGTGTCGGTCGCGCCGTTGATGATGGGCGGCTCGTACACGTCCAGGCCGATGCCGTGTCCACAGTGTTGCCTGCGATAGGGGGAGATGCCGTTGCTCTCCACCATGTCGATCGCCAACTGGAACATCTCAGCCGCGGTGACACCGGGCCGAACCCGGGCCAACTGCTGCTCCTCGCCGTCCAGGATCGCGTTGTAGCGCTTCACCTGCAGGCTGTCCGGCTGGCCGATCACCGCAGTGCGACCGATGTCGGACCAGTAACCGTCCACGATGCACCCGACGTCGAACCGGAGCAGGTCGCCCGGGGCCAACGCACGGTCGGTCGGGAAGACATCGGCGAACGCGCTGCGCGGACCGGAGCTGGCCACGGCGAATCGCGGCTCACCGCCGCCGGCCGCGATCACCTTGGTCACGATGGCGGACAACTCGCGTTCGGTCATGCCGACCGCGGCCTCGTCGATGGCGGCCGCCACGCCGTCCTCGGCCAACCGGGCGGCGCGCTCCAACAGCGACACCTCGCCCGGCAACTTGCGGGAGCGGACCCGCAGCGCCCAGGCCGAGGCGTCCACGAACCGCACCCCGGGCAGGGCCAGGGTCAACTGGGCCAACGCGTTGGGGTTGAGCGCGGCCTCGTCCACGCCGATCGTGGCATCGGCCAGCCCGGCCGTCAGCGCCGCCGTCCGCATCGCCTCCGCAAAGGTCGGATGCGCGTCCGGGGCAAACGCCGACGGCAGTTCCGTGGCCGACTCGAAGTAG